>NZ_JBPQTW010000124.1:0-19274 GCF_051386535.1 Streptomyces sp. URMC 127 | reverse complement strand
GTACCGGGGCCGGCGGGGGAGCGCGGCGGGGCGGCTCCCGCAGCGGGCGCGGCACCCGCCGGCGACTACGACTACGAGGCGTTCAGCCGCCTGGCCGGAGCGGTCGAGCCCCCGCCGCCGGGGCCGTACCGGGTCGCCTACCGCGGGCTGCGGGGCCGGGCGGGCCTCGCGGGGCTGTGGACGGCCCTGCTGGTGGGGCTGGCGCCGCTGACGGCGGTGGGGGTGCTGGTGTGGCTGCTGTGGCCGGACCACTGGGTGGTGCGGGACGGGTGGCTGGGCTCGGTGGACGCGGTGATGCTCGCGTCCGTCGGACTGGTCGAGGTCTTCCGCGTGGTGAACGTGGTCTCCGTGGCGCACGCCTCGTGCGCAGCGCGGGACCCGGTGCCGGTGCGCGCGCAGCCCGGCGCGCGGGTGGCCTTCTGCACGACGTTCGTGCCGGGGAAGGAGCCCCTCGCCATGGTGTCGGCGACGCTGGAGGGGGCGGTGCGCGTCGGCTACGACGGCCTGGTGGACGTGTGGCTGCTGGACGAGGGCGACGACCCCGGCGCGCGGGCGCTGTGCGCGCGGCTGGGCGTGCGGCACTTCTCCCGCAAGGGCGTGGCGCGCTACAACCGGCCCTCGGGCAGGTTCCGGGCCCGGACGAAGCACGGCAACTACAACGCCTGGCTGGACGCGCACGGCCACGGCTACGACTTCGTGGCCTGCGTGGACACCGACCACGTGCCGCTGCCGGACTTCCTTGAGCGCATGCTGGGCTACTTCCGCGATCCGGACGTGGCCTTCGTGGTGGGCCCTCAGGTCTACGGCAACTACGCGGCCCTCGTGACGAAGGCCGCCGAGAGCCAGCAGTTCCTCTTCCACGCCCTGGTGCAGCGCGCCGGCAACCGGTACGGATCGCCGATGTTCGTGGGGACGTCCAACTGCGTGCGGGTCAGCGTCCTGCAGCAGATCGGCGGCTTCTACGACTCGATCACCGAGGACATGGCGACGGGCCTGGAGATCCACCGGCGCAAGAACCCGGCGACGGGCCGCCGCTGGCGCTCGGTCTACACCCCCGACGTGCTGGCGGTGGGCGAGGGCCCCTCGTCGTGGACGGACTTCTTCTCCCAGCAGCTGCGCTGGTCGCGCGGGACGTTCGAGACCCTCCTGCGGCAGTTCGGGCGCGCCGTGTGGTCCCTGTCCCCGGGCCGCCTGTGGAACTACTGCCTGCTGGTCGCCTACTACCCCATGGCCGCCATGACCTGGCTCCTCGGCGGCGTCTCCTGCGTCCTGTGCCTGGGCCTGGGAGCCTCGGGGATCAACGTGCCCTCGCAGGTGTGGCTGATGCTCTACGGCGACGCGGCCGTGCTGCAGATCTGCCTGTACGTCGTCAACCGCCGCCACAACGTCAGCCCGCACGAGCCGGTGGGCTCCTCGGGCGTGGCCGGGATGGTGATGTCGGCGGTCTCCGCTCCCCTGTACGCGCGGGCCATGGGCCAGGCCCTGCTGCGCCGGCGCTCGGGCTTCGTGGTGACCCCCAAGGGCGCGTCGGCGTCGGGGGACTGCACCGCGACGTTCCGCACGCACCTGTGGTGGGCCGGCACGTTCGGAGCGTGCCTGCTGGCGTCGGCGGTGCTGGGCCACGCCTCGGTCGCCATGCGCGTGTGGGCCGGCATGGCGCTGCTCACCGCGCTGGGGCCGGTCGCCGTGTGGCTGGCCGGCCGCCTGCAGGAGCGCCGCGGCGCCGGTGACGGCCCGGCCCTCTCCCGCACCCGCGCCCGGCACAGTGCGGCCTGACATGGCCGGCGGAACCGCTCCCGGCCCCATGCGCGTGCTCGTGCTCGGCGCGTCCCTGCGGACCGATTCGCTCAACGCCCGCCTGGCCGCACTCGTGGCCCGCCTGGTGCGCGACGAGGCGGGCGCGGACGTCGACCACGCCCACATGGACGAGTTCTCGATGCCCCTCTACAACGGCGACGCCGAAGCCGCCGAGGGCCTGCCGCCGGGGGCGCTCGCCCTGCGCGACCGGCTGGCCGCGTGCCACGCCCTGGTGATCTCCTCGCCGGAGTACAACGCCTCGATGCCCGGCGGGCTGAAGAACGCCATCGACTGGGTCTCCCGCGTCCGCCCCCAGCCGTTCAAGGACAAGCACGCCCTCCTGGTCTCGGCATCGCCCTCCATGATCGGCGGCAACCGCGGGCTGTGGGCCCTGCGCGTCCCGCTCGAACACCTGGGCACGCGCGTGTACCCCGACATGTTCAGCCTCGCGCGGGCGCACGAGGGGTTCGCCGGCGACGGCGACCTCGCCGACAGCGGGCTCCACGAGCGCCTGGTGGAGGCGGTGACGTCGTTCCTGCGGCTGGTCGAGGCGGACACGCGCTACGTCTGCCTGCGCCGCCGCTGGTACGAGTTCCTCGGCGACTGCACGGACGCCCCGGTCACCCAGCGCGCCCAGGACTGACGGCCCCCTCCCGGGGGCCGTCCCCGTCCGCGAGCCCCGCCGCCGCGAGGGCGCAGCCCCACGACACCGTCACTCCCGCCCCGCCGTGGCCGTAGTTGTGGACCAGCCGCGCCCCGCCCGGCAGCCGGCCGGCCTCCAGCCGCGCGGGGGAGCGGGCCGGACGCAGGCCGGCCCGGTGGGCCAGCACCCGGGCCCGCGCCAGCCGCGGGTCCACCCGGGCGCACCGGCTGACGATCGCCCGCGCCGTGGCGGGCGACGGCGCGCGGTCCCAGACGTGCTCGCGCGCCGTCCCGCCGAGGACCACCCCGTACGGCTGCGGGAAGACGTGGAGGATCTCTCCGGTCGTGCGGTCCTCGGCGGCGAGCCACTCGGTGACGCCCGGGTTCTCCACGACGACGACCTGTCCCTGCACGGGATGCACCCGCGGGTCGGGAACGAGGTCGCGGGCGCCGAGGCCGCTGCAGTTGACGACGACGGGCGCGGCGCGGCCGGCCTCGGCCAGGTGCGGTACGGCCCGGTGGACGACGGTGCCGCCCGCCGCGGCGAACCGCCGCTGCAGGTAGGCGAGATATACGGGCATGTCCACCAGGGGTGTGCGGGCGCGGAGGCCGTGTCCGTAGCCCGCGGGCAGTTCGCCGCGAGCGGCCGGCCGCAGCCCCGGAACGCCCGCGGCCCAGCCGCTCCGCTCTTCCGGCTCCGTGCAGGCGTGCGTCCCGTCGACGAGCCGGACGCCCGTCTCGTCCGGCCGGTCCGCGAGAGCGGACAGCTGCCCGAGGGACGTGAGGGCCCAGGCCGCGACCGCCTCCCGGGGCTCGATCCGGTACGGCCACCACAGGCCGCCGGCCACGGCGGAGGTGGTCTGCGCGGGCAGCTCCCGGCTCCACACCTCCACCCGGCGCCCGGTCTCCGCCAGCACCACCGCGGTGGTCAGCCCGATGACGCCGGCCCCCACGACGATCGCGTCGCTCGTCATGGCGACACCGTAGCGCCGGGGGCGCCGTCCTGCGGCCGGTGCGGGGAAGCCGGTTCTGCACCGGATTGCGGCACCGGTTTCCGTCGCGGAGAACGGCGGGGTTTCAGGTGTCCGGAACGCCATTTCCCAGATAGTGCGCTGTTGACTTCTCCACCGCCCTGTGGAATGGATTCCTCACCCGGATCCGGCCTTTCGCCACTGCGATCTTCCGGGAGCGATTTCCCTTGAGCACGCCGACGACCAGCCGTGGGAGCGCCATGTCCAGATCCAGAGTGCTCGTCCTCTGCAGTGCGGCACTGGCCGCGGTATGCGGCCCGGTACTGCCCGCGCACGCCGCGGCCCCGGCGATCGCCGTGCCGCCCGACAAAATCGTGATCGAGGTCGCGACGGTGAACGGCTCCGGCTGCCCCCAGGGCACCGCCGCCGTGGCCGTCTCCCTCGACAACACCGCCTTCACCGTCACCTACAGCCAGTACCTCGCCCAGGTCGGACGGGGAACAAAACCGACGGACTCCCGCAAGAACTGTCAATTGAATCTGATCGTCCATGTGCCGCACGGATTCACGTACGCGATTGCCAGCGTCGACTACCGCGGATATGCCCACCTCGAACCCGGAGCGACGGGTGAGCAAAAAGCCTCCTACTACTTCCAGGGACAATCGGAGACCACCGTCAAGTCGCACCCGTTCAAGGGCGCGCTGGACGACAGCTGGCAGGCGACCGACAGCAACGAGGTCGCGCAGTACGTGTGGGCGCCCTGCGGCGAGCAGCGCAACTTCAACATCAACACCGAACTCAGCGTCGGAGCGGGCACCTCCGACCCCACGAAGACCACCAGCTTCATGGCCATGGACTCCACCGACGGCGCGATCAACACCCTCTACCGCCTGGCGTGGAAGGAGTGCCCGCCCACGCCGTAGCCGCCCGGGGTTGTGGGAACCGTACAGGTACCCCTCCTCAGCACTGGTATCGGCCCCGCTGTCCGGAAACGTGCGCGACGGACGAGGATGAACAGGTGCTCGACACCCTCGACCCCGCGGACCCCGCCTTCGCACGCGACCCCTACCCGTACTACGCACGCCTGCGCACCACCGGCCCCGCGGCGCGGGTGGCGCTGGCCAACGGCACGGAAGCCTGGCTGGTCACCGGTTACCGGCAGGCCCGCGAAGTCCTGGCCGACCCGCGCTTCTCCAACGTGCCCCCGCCCGCCGCGGGCCGCCCCAAGCCCGACTCGCCGGCCCTGCGCGCCCGCGGCTGCCTCGCCCGCCACATGCTCAACACCGACGCGCCCGACCACACCCGGCTGCGCCGCCTGACCACCGCCGCCTTCGCCCCGCGCCGGGTCGACGCCCTCCGCCCCCGCATCGAGCGGCTCACGGCGGAGCTGGCGGCGGACGTGGCCGACCGGCTGGAGCGCGGGGGCACGGCCGACCTCGTCGACGCCTTCGCCTTCCCGCTGCCCGTCCTCGTCATCGGCGAGGTGCTCGGCGTGCCCACCGCCGACCGGGCCGACCTGCGCACGTGGACCTACCAGGTCGGCTCGCCCGCGGACGCGCTCCCCGCCGGTGCCGTCGACCGCGCCTGGACCAGCCTCCACGCCTACTTCACCGCGCTCATCGCGCAGAAGCGGCGGGCGCCCGGCGACGACCTCTTCAGCACCCTCGTCCACGACCAGGCCGAGGGCGGCCTGGACGACGGAGAGCTGCTCGCCATGGCGTTCCTGCTGCTCTTCGCCGGCTACGAGACGACCATGAACCTGATCGCCTCCGCCTCCCTCCTCCTGCTCACCCACCCCCGCGAGCTGGCCGCGGCCCGGCAGGGCGGGCCCGCGGGCTGGGCCGCCGTGGCCGAGGAGGCCCTGCGTCACGCCAGCCCCCTGGAGGGCACGACGTGGCGGCGCACCACCGAGCAGGTCGACCTGGGCGACGGGGTGGTCGTGCCCGCCGGCGCCTCGGTCCTCGTCGTCCTCGCCGCGGCCAACCGCGACCCCGGCGTCTTCCCGGACCCGGACGCCTTCCGGCCCGCCCGCTACGCCCCTTCGGGGGAGCGCGCGGCCGAACGGGCGGCGCCGCACGCGGCCTTCGGGCACGGCCCGCACTTCTGCCTCGGCTCCCGGCTCGCCCGGCTCGAAGCGGAGATCGCCCTTCCGGCGCTCTTCGGCGCGGGCGGTACGGTGCCCGGCCTCGCCCTCGCCGCCGACCCCGCCACGCTTCCCTACCGCCCCGGCCTCCTCGTCCGCGGACCGCGGCACCTCCCGGTGGTCCGCGCGGGCTCCGCGGCCTGACCCTCCCGGTGCGCCGGGGCCGGCGCCCCGGCAGGCCGGTCGGCCGGGTGGTCGGAGGGAGTTCCTCCCCCGGCCGCACTCATGGGCTCTACAGTGGCCTGTGCCTTTGTGTGCTGCCAGGGAGGAAGTGCGTAGTGGTCGACACGGTCCGGGGTTGTGTGCTGTTACTGGACGGTACGCCTGACCGGCGACGAGGTGTCCTGCCGAATCCGACCGCGCACGCCGTCGCGGGCGCCCACCCCCGCCGCTTCCTCGCCGCGGACGCCGTGGACGTGGTCCAACTCCCCGCGGTGGAGGGCCAGCAGAGCGCCCTGGCGTACCTGCAGCACGCCGCGGCGGTGCCCGGACCGCTCCTGGTCTGGGTGACCGGGCGGCTGATGGTCCCCGCCCGCCGCGGCAGCGAGCTGCACCTGGCCCTGCCGGGCAGCACCCCGGCCACCGTGCGCTACACCGGCCTGCCCTGGGCGTGGCTGCTGCGCACCCTGCAGGCCCACGCGGGGCCGGTGCTGCTGCTGGCCGACCTGGAGGCCGACGCTCCCGCCCTCCCGCACGTCGCCGGCGGGGCCCGCTCCGGCGAACTCGCCCAGGGCGTGCCGCTGTTCGGTGTCGTCAACCCCGCCCCGCCGGCGCCCGCGCGCGAAGCCGGCCCGTACACGCGAGCGCTCCTCGAAGCCCTGCAGACCGGCGACCCGCACGCCGGTCCTGTGCTCGACGTGCTCACGGTGCACCAACGCGCCCTCCACGGCGGGGGATCCGGCCCTGAGACCGTGCCCTTGCAGTGGGGAACGCCCGGCCCGGTCCTGGCCAACGCCGCCGCCGCGGCCCGCCCGCACCCGCAACCGGAGACCCGGCCCGAGCCTGCACCGGCCCGGCCCCCGGCCTCCGAGCCTGCTCCGGCCCGGCCATGGGCCCCCGAGCCCGCCCCGGTCCGGCCCCCGGCTCCCGAGCCCGCCCCCGTGGCGGCCGTTCCGGTCCCGGCGCAGGACGATCTCCTGCCGGTCATCCTGGCCGCCGCCCACGCCGGCCGGCACAACGAGGCCGCGGCCATGGCCGCCGCGGGCGAGCAGCAGGCCCTGCGCCGCTTCGGGCCGGACAGCCCGGAGGCGGGCCTGTGGGTCGAGGTCCGCGCGGACCTCGCGCGCATGGCCGGCGACCACTCCCGGGCCGCCGAACTGTGGATGACGGCCACCGCCGCGCGCCTCGGCCGCAGCGGGCCCGAGGACGGAGAAGCCCTCGCGGCGCTGAAGCGCGCGCACTACTGCTGGCAGCACAGCGGCGACCAGGTGCACCGCCTCGCCCCCGCCCTGCTCGCCCTGTGGGAGCGGGTCCCCGGCGGCGAGGGCGCGGCCGGCCGCATCCGCGCGCACCTGCAGGAGGCGGAGGAGAACGTGCCGCCCACCGTGGCGCGCTGACACCGCGTCAGGAAGAGCCCGCTTGCGACCGGGGCGCGCGGTGGTGCGCCGCGGCGCGTGCGGGCAGAGCGGGAGTGACGGGCGTGCCGGGACGGTAACAGCCGGGTGACAGTTCCCCCGTAGCGAGGAGTCGGTATGAAGCGTCTGCGTTCCGCCCTGACAACGGCCGGTGTCACCGTTCTGCTGAGCGTGTGCGGGGCGGTGCTGGCGTCACCGGCCCACGCCGAGGTCGATCTCAATGCCCTCGGTGGTCTCGCGGTGGGGCACGCGAATCAGTACGTCGGGCTGGACGTGGCCGATGTCCACGTGATCAACCTTCCGGTCTCGCTCGCTCCCGTGCTCTGACGGCTCAAGGCGCCAGCCCGTACACCCGCCGCGCGTTCCCGGAGCCGATCAGCGCCGCGATCCGGGGCGCGTCGGCGGCGGCCCAGGCGCCCTCGCCCACCCACGTCTTCGTCAGCTGCCCGAGCGCCCGCGTGAAGAGGAGGCTGCCTACGGCGTACAGCTCCGGCAGCCCGTAGGCGTCGGTGGAGAACATGACCTTCCCGAACGGGGCCAGTTCCAGCACCTCGGCGAGGACGGCCGCGGCGCGCGCCCCGGTGTACGAGAGCGTCAGCCCGACGTCGGCGTAGACGTGCGGGAAGACGTGGGCCAGGTAGGCCGCGCTGCGGTGGTACGGGTAGGCGTGCAGGAGCACCAGCGAGCAGCCCGTCGGCCGCACGGCCTTGATGAAGCCGGTGAGCAGCGCGGGGTCGCTGTGGTGCAGGCGCAGGTCCGGGTCGCCGAACCCGGTGTGGATCTGCAGCGGCAGCCCCGTTGCGGCGGCGGTCCACAGCAGGTGCCGCAGGAGGACGGGGTCGTCGAGGCGGCGTCCCTCGTCCCGTACGGCCAGCAGCCGGTCCGCGGCGGCGCCGAGCTCTCCGGGGCCCGGCGGGGCGGGGTCGAGGCCGAGGCCGTGCCGGTAGGCGGCCACCGACTTGAAGCCCGCCGCCGTCCGGGCCGCTGCGTGCACGGCCTCCTGCAGACCGTCGAGGAACTCCCGGCTGCTGCCCGCCTTCTCCGCCACGCGCTCGGCGACGGTCTCCAGCCGTACGATCTCGTGGGCGCGCCCGCCGCCCGCCGCGGCGAGCTCGGCGGGGGTGGTGAGGCCGTCGGCCAGGCCGGTGTCGACCACGTAGTCGGTGATGCCGGTGGAGCGCAGCAGCCGCCGGGTGACCTCCTCGTCGCCCAGCTCGGCGCGGCGGGCCAGGTAGTCGCCGGGCGGGCAGTGGGCGGGGAGCCCGAGCAGCGGCGGGCACCAGCGGCGCACGGCGAAGCCCAGCTGGCTGTCGAAGAACGTGGTGCCGGCGGCCGCCGGGGCGTCGGACTCCGTCAGGTAGGACAGGAACCGCGCCTCGTCGAGGGGGCCGCGGGCCACGCCGTGGCAGTGGTGGTCCACCAGGTCCACCGGCTCCGCCGGGCCCTCCCGGTCCGCCGGGTCCGTCACGTCCGCCGGATCCGCCATCGGCGCGGCCCCTTTCCAGGAATGGTCGGAATGGTCAGTACCGGTGCCGCAGGTCCGCGACGACGGCCTCCGGGGTGTCGTGCTGCGTGCGCGCGTGCTCGCCTTCGCGGACGGCCAGGAACGCCTCGAAGAGCGGCTCTCCCAGGGCGTCCCGCAGCAGTTGCGAGCCGCGGAGGCGGTCGAGCGCCTGCGGCAGGCTCGTGGGCAGCCGGGGCACCGCGGCGCGGGTGACGGCGGGGTCGCCGCTGACGGGCTCGGGCAGGGTGAGCTTCTGCTCGATGCCGTTCAGCCCGGCGGCGATGACCGCGCCCGCCGTCAGATACGGATTCGCCGTCGCGTCGATGCACTTGATCTCGGCGTTGGCGCTGCCGGCGGCGTGGGCCGGGCCCGGGATGAAGCGCAGCGCCGCCTCCCGGTTCTCCGGCCCCCAGCACTGGAAGGCGCCGGCCCACCGGGACGGGGCGAGCCGGAGGTAGCCCGCGGGGTGCGGGGCGGTGATCGCCAGCAGCGCGGGGAGCTCGTGGAGGACGCCCGCGAGGAACGCCTCGCCGGGCCGCGTCATGCCGAAGGGCCCGTCGCCGCCGCGGAAGAGGTTGCGGCCGTCGCGCCAGAGGCTGAGGTGGAGGTGCGCGCCGTTGCCCACGGTCCCGGGCTCGACGAGGGGCGCGAACGTGGCGTGCAGGCCGTGGCGCGCGGAGACGGCGCGGATGGTCTCGCGGACGAGCACGCAGTGGTCGGCGGCGGTGACCGGGCCGGCCGGGGCGGTGGAGACCTCGAACTGGCCGGGGGAGTACTCCGGGTGGATCTGCAGCACGTCGATGCCCTGGGCGGCCAGGGCCTGCAGGACGTCGCGGACGTAGTCGGAGAGGCCGACGACGCGCGTCATGCCGTAGGCGGGACCGGGCCCGGCGTAGCGCGGCGGACCGTCCGCCGCGCGCGCCCCGGGCCCGGCAACGGCCCTCTCGCCGGTCTGCTCGGCGGCGTGGATGACGACCCACTCGGTCTCGTAGCCCATGCGCAGGTCGAGGCCGTCCCGCGCGGCCCGGTCGGTCATGCGCCGCGCGAACCCGCGCTGGCAGGCCGCGTAGGGGGCGCCGTCCTGTTCGTACCGGTCGGCGGGGGCCCAAGCCCAGCCGGGCTGTGCGGCCAGGACGGTGAGCCGGTCGAGGTCGGGGAAGAGGCGCAGGTCGCCGTCGGGGCCGCCGATGTGACGGCTCGTGACGGCGGAGTCGTCGCTGAGGTAGACGTCGAAGACGGGCGACATGCCCACGCCCCACTGGGCCGCGTGGGCGAGGCGAGCGGTGGGAATGGCCTTGACGCGGGTGATGCCCGCGTTGTCGACCCAGGTCAGTGCGATGCCGTGGATGTCCTTGGCCGTCAGCCGCGCTGCCTCCTGCCGCGCGGCCGAGGCCGCGGCTTCGTGCGGTGGTGTCTCCACGCTCGCTCCTGAGGGGTGCCGGTGTCTCGCCACTCTTCCGGGCCATTACACCGCACGAGGGCGCGCCCGGTGGCACAACGCCGTAACCCCTGGCCGGACCGGGCCGGTCGCCCGCGGAGCCGAAGCCGGGGCCCCGCTGCTACCAGCGGTACCAGCGGCCTCCGCCGGAACGCACGAGGAAGCCGAGGAGCCAGAGGACGATCACGATGAGCGCGACCCACCAGAGGACCTTGAGGGCGAAGCCGGCGCCGAAGAGGATCAGGGCGAGAAGAAGGACGATCAGCAGTGGAACCATTGAGGTTCACCTCCTTGCCGTCCGTCTGCCCGGATCCGGGCCGGTCATGTGTGGTGTGCTTCCGGCCGCCCGTCCGAATGGCCCAGTCGTGGTTTGCGCTCCGGCGCGCCCGGCTACACACGAGGCGCCCGCCGCAACCGGGCACGGGCCCACGGAGGGGCGATGGCACAGCTGGATCAGGAGAGGACCGGCGGGGCGACGGAGACCGGCGACGGCGCCCCGGTCCGGCTGGGCAGCAGGATGCTGACGTACCTCACCACCACCGATCACAAGGTGATCGGGAACATGTATCTGGTGACCGCCTTCTGCTTCTTCCTCTTCGGGGGTCTCATGGCGATGGTCATGCGGGCCGAACTGGCCCGGCCGGGTCTGCAGATCGTCAGCCACGCGCAGTACAACCAGCTGGTCACCATGCACGGCACCGTCATGATGCTGCTGTTCGCGACGCCCATGTTCGCCGGGTTCGCCAACGCCGTGATGCCCCTGCAGATCGGCTCCCCGGACGTGGCCTTCCCGCGGCTGAACGCCATGACGTACTGGCTGTTCCTCCTCGGAGGGCTGATCGTCGTCTCCGGCTTCGTCGTGCCCGGCGGTGCCGCGCCGTTCGGCTGGTTCGCCTACGCCCCGCTCAACAGCGCCGTCTTCTCGCCCGGCGCGGGCGGCGACCTGTGGGCGATGGGCCTGGTCGTCGCGGGCCTGAGCACCACCCTGGGGTCGGTGAACTTCATCGCCACCATCGTCAGCCTGCGCGCGCCGGGCATGACGATGTTCCGCATGCCGGTCTTCACGTGGAACATCCTCTTCACCTCGATCCTGGCGCTGCTGGCCTTCCCCGTGCTGACCGCCGCCCTGCTCGCCCTGGAGGCGGACCGGAAGTTCGGCGCCCACGTCTTCGACGCGGCCAACGGCGGCGCCCTGCTGTGGCAGCACCTGTTCTGGTTCTTCGGCCACCCCGAGGTCTACATCGTCGCGCTGCCGTTCTTCGGCGTCATCACCGAGATCATCCCGGTGTTCAGCCGCAAACCGCTCTTCGGCTACTACGGGATGGTGGGCGCCACCATCGCCATCACCATGCTGTCGGCCTCCGTGTGGGCGCACCACATGTTCGCCACGGGAGCCGTCCTGCTGCCCTTCTTCTCCCTGATGTCCTTCCTGATCGCCGTCCCGACCGGGGTGAAGTTCTTCAACTGGATCGGCACCATGTGGCGCGGCGGCCTCTCCTTCGAGACGCCCATGCTGTGGGCGGCCGGATTCCTCGTCACCTTCCTGCTCGGCGGTCTCAGCGGCGTCCTCATCGCCTCGCCGCCGCTCGACTTCCACGTCACCGACACGTACTTCATCGTGGCCCACCTGCACTACGTGCTCTTCGGGACCGTCGTCTTCGCCATGTTCGGCGGCTTCTACTTCTGGTGGCCGAAGTGGACGGGCCGCATGCTCGACGAGCGGCTGGGGCGGATCCACTTCTTCACGCTCTTCGCCGGTTTCCAGATCACCTTCCTGGTGCAGCACTGGCTCGGCCAGTCCGGCATGCCCCGGCGCTACGCCGACTACCTCGCCGCCGACGGGTTCACCCTCATGAACACCGTCTCGTCCATCGGCGCGTTCCTGCTCGGCATCTCCACCCTGCCGTTCCTGTACAACGTGTGGCGCACGGCCCGCCACGCGCCCAAGGTGACCGTCGACGACCCCTGGGGCTACGGCCGTTCCCTGGAGTGGGCCACGAGCTGCCCGCCGCCGCGTCACAACTTCCACGCGCTGCCGCGGGTCCGGTCCGACTCCCCGGCCTTCGACCTGCACCACCCCGAGGCGCTGGAAGCCGCGGAGACGAAGGCCCTTCCCGGATAGCGAAGGCCCCTCCCGGATTGCGAAGGCCCTTCCCGGACAGCGAGGAGCGATCCCCATGAAGACCGAGGCCGTCCTCTTCGCCGGCGTCGCCGGCTTCTTCCTCGTCACCGGGGCCGTCTACGCCTGGCTCTCCGGGCGCGAGCCCGCGGGGACCGCGGCGCTGACGGTCTCCTTCATCATGGCGTTGCTGATGTCCTTCTTCTTCACCATGAACTACCGCCGTCGCGGCCCCCGGCCGGAGGACGACAAGAAGGCCGTCGTCGCCGACCGCGCGGGCCCGCTGGACTTCTTCCCGCCGCGCAGCGCCTACCCGCCGCTGACCGCGCTGGGCGCCGCCCTCTCCGCCCTCGGCATCGTCTACGGGCTGTGGCTGTTCCTCGTCGGCTTCGGCGTCCTGGCCGCCGGGGTGGGCGGCATGGCCTTCCAGTACGTCCAGCGCGACGCCTGAAGCGGCGGGCGCCTCACGTGCCGCGCCCGGCCGGCTCGCCGCGCCCCGCGGCCTCGCCCGGCTCCTCCGGCTCGGGCGGCGCGGCCGTCCGCTCCTCGACGGCGCGCCGCTGCTCGGGCGTCACCGGGATCTCGACGCGATCGCGGTAGTACCACGAGTTCAGGGCCAGCCGCAGTCGCTGCCGGCGCGGCAGCTGCCCCTCCGGCCGCGCCTCGGGCAGGGGCAGCTCACGCACCATCAAGCGGTAGCTGTGTCCGGCGGACAGCGCTTCGTGGCCTTCGCTCAGCCCGCCCTGGACGTCCTGCTCGACGTTGCCGCTCTCGTGCCCCTCGGCGAGCAGCTTGCGGTCGTGGGCCTGCAGGGCCAGGCAGATGCGCCGGGTGACCCAGTACGCCAGCACCGGGCCGAGGATCACCGCGATGCGGAAGATCCACGTCAGGGTGTTGACGGAGACCCGGAAGGAGTACGCGATCACGTCGTTGCCGCCGGCCGCCAGCAGGACGGCGTAGAAGACGATGCCGGCCACTCCCAGCGCGGTCCGGGCGGCCTGGTTGCGGGGGCGGTCGGCCAGATGGTGCTCCGAGCGGTCCCCGGCGACCCACTTCTCCAGGAAGGGGTACAGGTACAGGCCCGCGAAGAGGGCGCCCGGCAGGACGACCGTCGGGATCAGCACGTTCCACATGAAGGTGTGCCCCCACAGCACCGTCTCCCACGGAGGCATCACCCGCAGGGCGCCCTCCAGGAAGCCCACGTACCAGTCGGGCTGGGCGTCCGTCGCCACCTGGTCGGCCCGGTAGGGCCCGTACGCCCAGACGGGGTTGACCTGGGCGAGCGCGGCGAGGGCGGTCAGCGCGCCGAACACCATCAGGAACAGGCCCGTCGACTTCGTGACGAACTGCGGGAACATGGGCTGCCCGACGGCATTGCGGTTCGTCCGGCCGCGCTCCGCCCAGTGGGTGTGCTTGAGGTAGACCACCAGCATCAGGTGCACCGTCACCAGGGCGATCAGCACCCCCGGCACGAACAGCACGTGCACGACGTACAGCCGCGGGATGATCAGCTGCCCGGGGAACGCCCCGCGCCAGATGAACGAGCTCAGGTACGTGCCGGCGACGGGGATCGACATCACGATCGAGTTCGCCGTCCGCATCCCCGTCCCGGACAGCAGGTCGTCGGGGAGCGAGTAGCCGGCGAACCCTTCGAGGAGGGAGAGGGCGAACAGCGTCAGCCCCACGATCCAGTTCACCTCCCGGGGCCTGCGGAAGGCGCCCGTGAAGAAGATCCGGAGCATGTGGACCGCGATCGCCGCCACGAAGACGAGCGCGGCCCAGTGGTGGACCTGGCGGATGAGCAGCCCGCCCCGCACCTCGAAGCTCAGCTGGAGCGTCGACAGGTACGCCTGCGACATCCGCAGGCCGCGCAGCGGCTCGTACGGCCCGGCGTACACGCTCTGCGTCATGCTCGGGTCGAAGAAGAGCGTGAGGTAGGAGCCGGTGAGCACCAGGACGGCGAAGCTGTAGAGGGCGAGCTCCCCCAGGAGGAACGACCAGTGGTCGGGGAACGCCTTGCGCAGCAGCGCCTTCGCCGCTTCGGCGGCCGGCAGCCGCCGGTCCAGCGCCACGAAGCCGGTCAGGGCCGCATCCCGGACCTTCTCTTTCACCCGCCACGCTCCCTGTCGGCTCTCCGGCACCGCTTCCTCACGGGACCGCGGCTGATGGGTAACCGGCGCGCCGGGATCTCAACCGCACGGCGGGCGGGTGTCACCCGGAACCGTGAGCGCTAGGCGGCGGCCTGCCGGGCCAGCGCCTTCTTGCGCCCGGCGTCGAGCACGGCCAGCACGCCGTACGCGACGAGCCCCGCCACGACGGCCACGACGTAGCACCAGGGCGACGGGAGGTAGTTCGCCGCCCGCATGACCGTGCCCCCGTCGTCGCTGACGAGCCGGTAGACGATCGCCAGCGGGCCCTGCCAGACGCCCACGACGCACACGACGATGGAGATGAGCCTGTACCAGGCCTCGTGCACGATGCACCCCTCTGCTCGGAGTTCCGTTTCTTGGTACGACCGTATCAAGGGGTGTGCGTTGTATGTCGGGTTTCATCACGCATTTTTCCTGGGAGTAGGCTGCCTTTATGCGTGACGAAAATCCATGCCGGGTCTGCGGGGTCCCGCTCGCCGCCGCCGTCCGGGGCCGCCCGCCCGTCTACTGCTCGCGCGGCTGCCAGGCCAAGGCGTACCGGCGGCGGGCCGTGGCGCGCAGCCGGGCGGCCGCGGCCCGGCCCGCGGCGGGCGAGCCCGCCGCCCGCGCCGAGGGAGGAGCGCGCCGGCAGCAGATCGCCGAGGCCGTCTGGCGGATCGCCGCGGAGCGCGGCCTGGAGGCCGCCAGCATGCGGGAGGTCGCGGCCGCGGCGGGCGTGTCCCTGCGCGTGGTCCAGTACCACTTCGGGAGCAAGCACGGCCTCCTCGTGGCCGCACTGAACCTGCTGCACGAGGAGAACGAGCGGCGGGCCCGGGAGCGCATGGCCCGGCTCGCCGGCCCGCCGGACCCGCGGGCCGTCCTGGGCGCCGTCCTCGGCGAGTTCCTGCCGCTGGACGAGCAGCGCGGCCGGGCGCTGCGCGTCTTCGTCGCGTACTACGTGCGCAGCCTGAACGACCCCGCCCTGGCCGAAGTCTTCCTGCACGCCGGCCGGCCCGTGGAGGAGCTCGTCGCCGGCCTGATCCGGCAGGCGCACGCGGCGGACGGCCCCCCGCCCGGCCTCGACCCCGACCGGGAGGCGGACCTGCTGGTATCCGGGGCGACGGGTTTGGGGATGGACGTGCTCCACGGCCGGCGCACCCTCGCCGACGTGCGGGCGACGCTGGACTACCACCTCGACCGGATCCTGCCCGCGCGCTGACGGCACGACAGGAGGGGGCGGGCGCCGGATCGCACCGGCGCCCGCCCCCTCCCGCGGGTTCTGAGGAAGTCAGGCTCTCAGCAAAGGTTCCGTCAGGCAGCACCTCCGGGCAGCTCCGCCCGCACCTGCCGCGCCGCCGCGACCAGGTTCTCCAGCGAGGCCCGGACCTCGGGCCAGCCGCGGGTCTTCAGTCCGCAGTCGGGGTTGACCCACAGCCGCTCGCCGGGGATCGCCTCCAGGCCCTTGCGCAGCAGCGCCGCGGCCTCGTCCGCGCCGGGGACGCGCGGGGAGTGGATGTCGTAGACGCCGGGCCCGACCTCGCGCGGGTAGCCCGCCGTGGCCAGCTCGGCGGCGACCTGCATGTGCGAGCGGGCGGCCTCCAGGCTGATGACGTCGGCGTCGAGGTCGTCGATGGCCCGCAGGATGTCGCCGAACTCCGCGTAGCACATGTGCGTGTGGATCTGTGTGTCCGGCCGGACGCCGGCGGTGGTGAGGCGGAAGGCCTCCGTCGCCCACGCCAGGTACGCGGCGTGGCCGGCGGCGCGCAGCGGCAGCGTCTCGCGCAGCGCGGGCTCGTCCACCTGGATCACCGACGTGCCCGCGGCCTCCAGGTCGGCGACCTCGTCGCGCAGGGCGAGGGCGACCTGGCGGGCGGTCTCGCCGAGCGGCTGGTCGTCACGGACGAACGACCAGGCGAGCATGGTGACCGGGCCGGTCAGCATGCCCTTGACGGGCTTGCCCGCCACCGACTGGGCGTAGCGGGTCCAGCGCACCGTCATCGGCTCGGGGCGGGAGATGTCACCGGCCAGGATCGGCGGCCGGACGTAGCGCGTGCCGTACGACTGGACCCAGCCGTGCTGCGTGGCCAGATAGCCCGTCAGCTGCTCGGCGAAGTACTGCACCATGTCGTTGCGCTCGGGCTCGCCGTGCACGAGCACGTCGATGCCGGCCTTCTCCTGGAAGGCGAGGACCTCACGGATCTCGGCCTTGATGCGCTCCTCGTACGCCTCCTCGTCCATCCGGCCGGACCGCAGGTCGGCGCGCGCCGTGCGCAGCTCCGTGGTCTGCGGGAAGGAGCCGATGGTGGTGACCGGCAGCAGGGGCAGGCCGAGGTGGGCCCGCTGGGCGGCGGCCCGCTGCTCGTACGGCTGTGAGCGGCGGCAGTCGGCCTCGGTGACGGCCGCGGCGCGGGCGCGCACGGCCGGGTCGCGGGTGATGGCGGAGCCGGCCCGCGAGGCCAGGTCGGCGCGGTTGGCGGCCAGGGCGGCCGCGACGGTGTCCGGGCCCTCGGCCAGGCCGCGGGCCAGGGTGACCACTTCGGCGGTCTTCTGGCGGGCGAACGCGAGCCAGCGGGCGATCTGCGGGTCGATGTCCCGCTCGGCCGCCGCGTCCAGCGGCACGTGCAGCAGGGAGCAGGACGGCGCGACGTCGACCCGGCCGGCGAGGCCGAGGAGGGTGCCGAGGACGGACAGGGACTTCTCGAAGTCGTTGATCCACACGTTGCGGCCGTCGACGACGCCGGCCACGAGCCGCTTGCCGGGCAGCCCGCCGGCGGCCGCGAGGTCGCCGAGGTTGGCGGCGGCGGGTCCGGTGAAGTCCAGCGCGAGGCCTTCGACGGGCGCTTTGGCGAGGACCGGCAGGGCCTCGCCGAGCCGGTCGAAGTACGAGGCGACCAGCAGCCGGGGCCGGTCGGTGAGACCGCCCAGCTCGCGGTAGGCGCGGGCGGCGGCGTTCAGCTCGGCCGGGGAGCGGTCCTGCACCAGGGCGGGCTCGTCGAGCTGCACCCATGCGGCGCCCGCGGCCCGCAGGTCGGCGAGGACCTCCGCGTACACCGGCAGCAGCCGGTCGAGGAGGGTGAGCGGCTCGAAGCCGGCGGCGACGCCGGGCGCGGGCTTGGCCAGCAGCAGGTACGTGACCGGGCCGACGAGCACCGGACGGGCCGTCAGGCCGAGCGCCAGGGCCTCCTTCAGCTCCGCGACCTGCTTGCCGGAGTCCGCGGAGAAGACCGTGTCCGGGCCGAGTTCGGGGACCAGGTAGTGGTAGTTGGTGTCGAACCACTTGGTCATCTCCAGCGGCGCCACCTCCTGCGTGCCACGGGCCATGGCGAAGTAGCCGTCCAGGGCACCGGCCTCGACGGCCGCGCGGTGCCGCCCGGGGATCGCACCGACCATCACACTGGTGTCCAGGACGTGGTCGTAGAACGAGAAGTCGCCCGTGGGCACTTCGTGCACACCGGCCTCGGCGAGCTGCTGCCAGTTCGTGCGGCGCAGCGCGGCGGCGGTCTCCTGCAGGGCTTCGGCCGTGACACGGCCCTTCCAGTACCCCTCGATCGCCTTCTTCAGTTCCCGGCCCTGCCCCTGCCGGGGATAGCCGTGAACGGTGGCCTGTGCTGCCGCGGCTGCGGACTTGCTGGTCACGGAACTCTCCTTCGCGAGCGTGCGTCCATGACCCCGGGACGGACGGAAGGCGCGAAGGGACGGCAGACCGGACGGGCCGCCGCCGCGATGCGGTCGCTCGTTGCGCCGCCGCGTGTGCCCGCCTGTATGTTCGCCGACCCGCCCTCGAGGTCACCGGGATCTCCGTGCGCTCGGCAGCGCACGGGCAGTTGGCAGGTCTTCGGACTCGCGGGCACGCCGTATGGCACCTACTGGCCGTCGCTTCCCGGACCCTCGCGGATCCAGTGCGTATGACGGCGGTCGTTCCCGCTCACCGCTGCGGGGCAGTCCCGGATTCCCACCGGGTTCCCTCTTGCGACGCGCCTGCCTGGCGAGCAGGGCGAACCAGCTGCACCGTGCACTCTAGGCTGCCGGGACGCGGTGGCGGAAGAGCGAAGTGGCGCGCCTCACGAGGCGGTTCGCGTCGCCAGACGCAGCCGCAGCTCCATCTCGTGCTCGCCGGAGACGTGGCCGCGGTGCTCGGCGGCGAAGGCCCGCTCCAGCTCCTCCTTGACCTGGCGTACGGGGTCGGCGGCCCCGAACAGATCGGCCGTGACCGTCCCCGTGAGGGGCGCCTGCCCCGGCGGCTGCCCGCCTGCCGCCCGCCGCGCGCGGGTGTCGACGGTCATGCACCAGATCATCGGACCCGCGCCGGGCGCGCCCGGGCTGGTCTCGCTGCGCGGCGGCCCGGCCTCGGGGAAGGCGGCCTCAAGGACGCCGAAGACCGCGCCCGCATCCTGGTGACCGCAGTCCGTCAGATGCACGCTGACGTGGTCCGCACTCTCCCGGGCATCCGTCACCTGCTCCTCCTCCGCCGTCGTTGCCGTGGCTCGGGGCCGCCGCCGAGGACGGGGAAGCCCTGCTCCGACCGTACGGCGCGCCCGGGTTCCGTGCCGCGGGCTGTGCGACCATACGGGCCAGGTGCCCCGTTCCCGGCGGGAGATGCCGCGCCGGCGCCGACGGCCTCACCCGAACGGTGGAATGCGCCCAAAGTAATTGACTGATTACGCTTGGTGCATGACCCTGTGGAGCCCCGCACCGCCGTCCCGGCAGCCCGCGTTGCGGGCCGTGGTGGCCGTGCTGGTCTCCGTCCTGCTGCTCTTCTCCGGAGGGAGCGGCACGGTCTTCGCCCTCGGCACGGGCCCGGAAGAGGCGCCCGTGTCCGTCGAGTTCGCCACCGCGGACGACTGCGTCGCGGACAACCGCACGCCCCGCGTCATGGCCTCTCCCGGCAGGCGCACCTGCTTCCCCTCCTCCCAGGGCCCTTCGGCCCCCGGGGCCCCGCCGGCCCCCGGCTGCCGGC
>NZ_JBPQTW010000123.1:0-19898 GCF_051386535.1 Streptomyces sp. URMC 127 | reverse complement strand
GAGTTGGGGCGTACGGTGGGGGCGCTGAGACCGGCCGGGGGGCTGCCGGGAGTGCCGCGTAGGAGCGAGTCCTATACATCCCCTAATGTGGCTTTTGTCTTTCACGTGAATGGGGAAAGGGAGCTCATGGAGCGCACCGTCGTTCGTTGTGCCGAGGGGCACGTCTTCAGCACCGCTTCGTTCCCGATGCAGCACCTCGGACCCGACCGGATCGGCCCCGGGCGGCTCCTGCGCTGCCCGCGCTGCGCCCGGCTGCGGCACTCCGTCCCGGTCGCGCTCCCGAAGCGCTGACCGAGCGCTGACCGACGGCGATCAAGCGGCGCGGGCCGGTCCGCTCGGACCGGGCCCGCGTTGTCCGTCTTCTCCGCGTATCCTCGACCCGTGCTTCTCTCAGACAAGGACATCCGGACCGAGATCGACGCAGGCCGCGTGCGGATCGACCCGTTCGACGAATCGATGGTGCAGCCGTCGAGCATCGACGTGCGGCTCGACCGCTACTTCCGGGTGTTCGAGAACCACCGGTACCCCCACATCGACCCCGCGGTCGAGCAGGCCGACCTCACGCGTGAGGTGGTGCCGGAGGGCGACGAGGCGTTCATCCTGCACCCCGGTGAGTTCGTGCTCGCCTCGACGTACGAGGTCATCACGCTCCCCGGCGACATCGCCTCGCGACTGGAGGGCAAGTCCAGCCTGGGCCGGCTCGGCCTGCTGACGCACTCGACCGCCGGCTTCATCGACCCCGGTTTCTCCGGGCACGTGACGCTGGAGCTGTCGAACATGGCCACGCTGCCGATCAAGCTGTGGCCGGGGATGAAGATCGGGCAGCTGTGCATGTTCCGCCTGACCTCGCCCGTCGAGCATCCCTACGGGTCCGCGAAGCACGGTTCCCGCTACCAGGGGCAGCGTGGGCCCACGCCCTCGCGCTCCTTCCAGAATTTCCATCGCACCCAGGTCTGAGCAGAGCAAAAGGCGAAGAGCAACAGTGAGTGAGATCCGCGAGAACCTGACCTACCCGATCTTCGGGCAGGCCATCCGTGAGCTGGCACAGACCATCGCGGACGACGGCTACGAGCCGGACATCATCCTGTCCATCGCGCGCGGCGGCGTCTTCGTCGCGGGCGGTCTGGCGTACGCCCTGGACTGCAAGAACATCCACCTGGTCAACGTGGAGTTCTACTCGGGCGTCGGCGAGACCATGGAGATGCCGGTCATGCTCGCCCCCGTCCCCGACAAGATCGACTTCACCAACAAGAAGGTCTTGATCGCCGACGACGTGGCCGACACCGGCAAGACGCTGAAGCTCGTGTACGACTTCTGCAAGGACCACGTGGCCGAGGTCCGATCCGCGGTCATCTACGAGAAGTCCCACTCCCTCGTGAAGTGCGAGTACGTCTGGAAGCGCACCGAGGACTGGATCAACTTCCCGTGGTCGGTCGAGCCGCCGGTCGTGCGTCGCGAGGGCCAGGTCCTCGACGCGTAAGCGCGGAGCGCGCACGCACAGCTGACATGTGGGAGGGCCCCCGCCGCGTTCACCGCGGGGGGGGCCCTCCCACATGTCATGTCGTCTTCTACAGCTTCTACAGCGTGCCCAGCTTGATGATCGACAGCAGGGCGATCAGCTGGATGGCGGAGGCGCCCAGCGCCCTCGGCCACGGGATGTCGTGCGACTTGCTGACCATGGACGTGAACAGGTAGCCCGACACGAGCCAGGTCGCCCAGCCCAGCACCTGCACCAGCAGGTTGTCGCCGCCCAGGAACATGGCGAAGAGCAGCCGGGGCGCGTCCGTGATCGACATGATCAGCATCGACAGGCCGATCGTCGGCTGCCACAGGCCGTCACCGCCGAGCTGCCGGGCGAGCGTGTGGGTGACCGCGCCCAGGAGGAGGCCGGCGAGGATCATGACCACGCCGGTGATCAGCACCGACGGGAAGCTGTTGGCGAGCGAGGCGTTCAGCACGTCCTCGCGGGCCTTGTCGAAACCGAAGACGGCGAGCAGGCCGTAGACGAACGTGACGATCAGCGCCGGTGCCC
The DNA here is from genome assembly GCF_051386535.1 of Streptomyces sp. URMC 127. NCBI lineage: Bacteria > Bacillati > Actinomycetota > Actinomycetes > Kitasatosporales > Streptomycetaceae > Streptomyces > Streptomyces sp. URMC 127. The sequence continues at coordinate 17,866 of NZ_JBPQTW010000123.1, read as the reverse complement.
ACACGGCGTGGTCGCGCATCTGCCAGAAGGTCGCGGACGGGCGCGTCACTATGCCGGTCAGCAGCTGCTTCCACGGCAGGCGGGGGGCCGGGGGCGGGGCGGGGGCGTTGTTGTACGGGTCCTGGCCGTAGTCGTCGTGGCCGTACGGGCCGCCGCCCTGGCCGTACGGATCCCCGCCGTACGCGTCCGGGGCCTCGCCGAGGCTGAACTGCTGGGTCTGGCCGGGCTGACCTGCCTGGCCGGCGCCGGGCTGCCCGTGGCCGCCGTAGTACGGGTCCTGGGCGCCGCCGCCGTGCCCGTACGGCTGCTGCCGGCCGTAGCCCTGCTGCGGCTGCCCGCCGCCGCCGAAGTACTCCGGCTCGCCGTACGGCGGGGGCTGCTGCTGCCACTGACCGCCGTGGGCAGCCTGGCCGCCATGACCACCCTGGGCGCCGTACGGGGCCTGGTACTGCCCCGGGCGCTGTCCTTGCTGCGCGGGCCCGGGGTCGTTCGAGCCCTGTCCGCGTCCCATCCTGAATCCAGCCACGCATCGAACGTACCCGCTCCGTGACGATGCCGAGCCGGCGCGGTGAGAACGGGCCCGCCATTGCGGCCGAGCTGTGACATCCCCTAAGGGAAAGCTCCGGGTCGGGTGGGGCGGCAGGGAAGTTTGCGGGGCTTGAGGGATCCGCGGGGCTCAGGAGAGTACGGAGTCCTCCCCGCCCACATTGTCGATCATCCGCTTGAGAACGCGCAGCGCGGCCACGTACTCCTCGTCGCCGATGCCCTCGTGGATCTCGGCGCGCAGCCGGGTGACGAGCTCCTTCGTACGGGCTTTGGCCTCCTGCCCGGCCTCCGTCAGGCGCAGCCGCCCCGCGTCGCCGGCGGCGACGAGCCAGCCGCGGGCGAGGAGGCTGTCGGTGGCCTGGCGGATCTCGTCCCCGGTGGTGCCGAGAACGGACCCGAGCCGCTCCCGCAGGAGCTCCGGCGCGAGCCCGTCGCCGCCGGCGCCGTCGACCTGGTTGAGGATCCACCACTGCGGCTGCGTGATGTCGGTGCGCGCCATGGCCCCCCGGATGTGCCGGATCACGGCCTCGTGGACCACCCAGCTCCAGTAGCCGATCGGCTGCGCGGCGAGGGAGGCGAAGTCGTCGGGGGCGGCGGGGCCGGCGGGCTTGGGTGCTGTCGGGGTCGTCATGGGGGCGACGCTAGGACCTCAAGCGCGCTTGAGATCAAGAGCGTTGCCCGTCACCAGGCGCGGGATAGCGGCGGAACTCGGAGGTGTCGACGGTCCACTCGCCGACGGCGATCTTGTCCCCGAAGACGTAGTCGTGGCGGGTGCGGTAGCAGGACCTGCCCTCGCCGTCGCCGCCCTGCGGGTCCGACAGAACGGCCGTCGTCCCGTTGCGCGGGTTGACCAGGACGTACAGCGGGACGGCCATCGCGGCCGAGTCGTACACGCGCTGGGTGTCGTGGACCTGTCCCAGGGGAGGGACCACGTCGGCCGCCAGCGCGAGCGCTCGCGGATCGATGCCCCCGGGGCCGGGCCCGAGCATGGCCGCTTCGGGCAGCACGATGACGGCCGGGCGGCGCAGGATCCCGAGCGCGGGGGCTTCCACGCCGCCCCAGTTGTGGGCCACCCAGCCCTCGGGGAGCTGCCGGTCAGCTGGCGGCGCAACAGGAAGGCGTTGTATTCGCGCCGCGTCGGGGACGCCACCGTCAGGATGATGCTGTCGCCGCTGATCTCGAAGCGCTTGGCGGCATCCGGCGCGTGCCGGTGCAGTTCTTCGGCGATGGCCAGGACACGGGCGTACTCCATGGCAGGGCTCCTGCTGCGCGGGGCTCGGGCACCTTCGCGTTCAGCGTCCCACGCGCCTGTGACAACGGCCGGGCCCCCCCGAGCAGTCGCGGGGGCCCGGCCGTGCGTGCGCTGTCCGGGGCGGCTACTTCACCGGCTCCGGGGCGGCCGGCTTCGGGTCCGGCTTCGGGGCGTCGGCCGGCTCGCCGTCGCCGCCCTCGCCGTTGTCCTCGCCGCCGTTCTCCGGGGCCGCCGGGGTCTTCACCGACTCCAGCAGGAGCTGGGCGACGTCGACGACCTGGATGGACTCCTTGGCCTTGCCGTCGTTCTTCTTGCCGTTGACCGAGTCGGTCAGCATGACGAGGCAGAAGGGGCAGGCGGTGGAGACGATGTCCGGGTTGAGGGACAGCGCCTCGTCCACGCGCTCGTTGTTGATGCGCTTGCCGATCCGCTCCTCCATCCACATGCGCGCACCACCCGCACCGCAGCAGAAGCCCCGCTCCTTGTGGCGGTGCATCTCCTCGTTGCGCAGGCCCGGCACCTTGGCGATGATCTCGCGCGGCGGCGTGTAGACCTTGTTGTGGCGGCCCAGGTAGCACGGGTCGTGGTACGTGATGAGGCCCTCGACCGGCGTGACGGGGATCAGCTTGCCCTCGTCGATCAGGTGCTGCAGCAGCTGCGTGTGGTGGATGACCTCGTACTCGCCGCCGAGCTGCGGGTACTCGTTCGCGATCGTGTTGAAGCAGTGCGGGCAGGTCGCGACGATCTTCTTCTTCGCCTTCTCGACCTTGACGCCTTCCTCGGCATCCTCGCCGAAGGCCATGTTCAGCATCTCGACGTTCTGCTGGCCGAGCTGCTGGAACAGGAACTCGTTGCCCAGGCGGCGGGCCGAGTCACCCGTGCAGTTCTCCTCGCCGCCCATGATCGCGAACTTCACGCCCGCCATGTGCAGCAGCTCCGCGAAGGCCTTCGTGGTCTTCTTGGCGCGGTCCTCCAGGGCACCGGCGCAGCCGACCCAGTAGAGGTAGTCGACCTCGGTCAGGTCCTCGACGTCCTTGCCGACGACCGGGACCTCGAAGTCGACCTCCTTGGTCCACTGCAGGCGCTGCTTCTTGGCGAGGCCCCAGGGGTTGCCCTTCTTCTCCAGGTTCTTCAGCATCGTGCCCGCCTCCGAGGGGAAGCTGGACTCGATCATCACCTGGTAGCGGCGCATGTCGACGATGTGGTCGACGTGCTCGATGTCGACCGGGCACTGCTCGACGCACGCGCCGCACGTGGTGCAGGACCACAGCACGTCCGGGTCGATGACGCCGTTCTCCTCCAGCGTGCCGATCAGCGGGCGCTCGGCCTCGGCCAGGGCGGCAGCCGGAACGTCCTTCAGCTGCTCCTCGGTGGCCTTCTCCTCGCCCTCGGCGTCCTTGCCGCCGCCCGCGAGCAGGTACGGCGCCTTGGCGTGCGCGTGGTCGCGCAGGGCCATGATGAGCAGCTTCGGCGACAGCGGCTTGCCGGTGTTCCACGCGGGGCACTGCGACTGGCAGCGGCCGCACTCGGTGCAGGTGGAGAAGTCGAGCAGGCCCTTCCAGGAGAACTCCTCGATCTTCGAGACGCCGAACGTGTCGTCCTCGCCCGGGTCCTCGAAGTCGATCGGCTTGCCGCCGCTCGTCATGGGCTGCAGCGCGCCGAGCGCCACGTCGCCGGAGGCCTCGCGCTTGAACCAGATGTTCGGGAAGGCGAGGAAGCGGTGCCAGGCCACGCCCATGTCGGTCTTCAGCGCGACCGTGATCATCCAGATGAAGGAGGTCGCGATCTTCAGCCCGGCGAAGAAGTAGGTGAGGTTCTGGAGCGTCGAGACGTCCATCCCCTCCAGCCACGAGACGACCGGGTACGAGATGAAGAAGGAGGCCTCGTAGCCGTCGACGTGGTGCTGCGCACCCTCCAGCGCGTGCAGCATGAAGATGCAGACGCCGACGATGAGGATGACGGCCTCGACGAAGTACGCCTGGCCGGTGTTGGAGCCGGCGAAGCGCGACTTGCGGCCGGGGTCGCCCGGCCGGTTCAGCTGCCGGATGACGATCAGCGTCAGGATGCCGAGCGCGGTCATCGTGCCGAGGAACTCGACGAAGACGTTGTACGGGGCCCAGTCGCCGATGAGCGGCAGGATCCAGTCGGCCTTGAAGAGCTGGCCGATGGCGTTGACGATCGTCAGCAGCAGCGAGAAGAAGCCCACCGCCACGAACCAGTGCGCGACACCGACGATGCCCCAGCGGTTCATCCGGGTGTGGCCGAGGAACTCCTTGGCCACGGTGAGGGTGCGCTGCGCGGGGTCACCGGTGCGGGTGCCGGCGGGCACGGGCTGACCCAGCCGCATGAAGCGGTAGATCTGCAGGATGGCACGGCCGAACAGCGCGACGCCGACCGCGATTAGTACCAGCGACACGATGATCGCGGCGAGTTGCATGGGTGGGCTCCTCGGGCCTGGCGAGAGCGAACTACTACTAACGGGTAACTTATCCAGTCCGTACGAGACTACTCACTCCCGCGCGCGCGATATAGGCGCACCGCCGGTGATCTGTGTCGCTCAGGGGCGCCTTACCGCGGCCGCCCTGAGCCCGCTCCGCCTCCCTCCGGAACCTGCTGCACGGGCCCGGCTGCGCATAAGTCCAGCATAAGACTTGAGCCGCCCCGACTCAGCTCCGTTGACAGAATCGGATCCGCCCTGCACCCTTGAGTCTGTTCCACTCAAGTCAGCTGGAGGAATCGACATGGCACGTGCGGTCGGCATCGACCTGGGTACGACGAACTCCGTCGTCAGTGTTCTCGAAGGCGGTGAGCCCACCGTCATCACCAACGCCGAGGGCGCCAGGACCACGCCGTCCGTCGTCGCCTTCGCGAAGAACGGCGAGGTGCTGGTCGGCGAGGTGGCCAAGCGCCAGGCCGTGACCAACGTCGACCGGACGATCCGCTCGGTCAAGCGCCACATGGGCACTGACTGGAAGATCAACCTCGACGGCAAGGACTTCAACCCCCAGCAGATCTCCGCCTTCATCCTGCAGAAGCTGAAGCGGGATGCCGAGGCGTACCTGGGCGAGAAGGTCACGGACGCGGTCATCACCGTCCCGGCGTACTTCAACGACTCCGAGCGCCAGGCCACCAAGGAGGCCGGCGAGATCGCGGGCCTGAACGTCCTGCGCATCGTCAACGAGCCCACCGCGGCCGCCCTGGCCTACGGTCTCGACAAGGACGACCAGACCATTCTGGTCTTCGACCTCGGTGGCGGCACCTTCGACGTCTCGCTCCTCGAGATCGGCGACGGCGTGGTCGAGGTCAAGGCCACCAACGGCGACAACCACCTCGGTGGTGACGACTGGGACCAGCGCGTCGTCGACTACCTGGTCAAGCAGTTCGCGAGCGGCCACGGCGTGGACCTCTCCAAGGACAAGATGGCCCTCCAGCGCCTCCGCGAGGCCGCGGAGAAGGCGAAGATCGAGCTGTCCTCGTCCACCGAGACCACGATCAACCTGCCCTACATCACGGCCTCCGCCGAGGGCCCGCTGCACCTGGACGAGAAGCTCACGCGCGCCCAGTTCCAGCAGCTCACGGCCGACCTGCTGGAGCGCTGCAAGACCCCGTTCCACAACGTCATCAAGGACGCGGGCATCGCCCTCTCCGAGATCGACCACGTGGTCCTCGTCGGCGGCTCCACCCGTATGCCCGCCGTCGCCGAGCTCGTCAAGGAGCTGACCGGCGGCCGCGAGGCCAACAAGGGCGTCAACCCGGACGAGGTCGTCGCCATCGGCGCCTCGCTCCAGGCCGGTGTCCTCAAGGGCGAGGTCAAGGACGTCCTGCTGCTCGACGTCACCCCGCTGTCCCTCGGCATCGAGACCAAGGGCGGCATCATGACCAAGCTGATCGAGCGCAACACCACGATCCCGACCAAGCGCTCCGAGATCTTCACGACGGCCGAGGACAACCAGCCGTCCGTGCAGATCCAGGTCTACCAGGGCGAGCGCGAGATCGCCGCGTACAACAAGAAGCTCGGCATGTTCGAGCTGACCGGTCTGCCGCCGGCCCCGCGGGGCGTCCCGCAGATCGAGGTCACCTTCGACATCGACGCGAACGGCATCATGCACGTCGCCGCGAAGGACCTCGGCACGGGCAAGGAGCAGAAGATGACCGTCACCGGCGGCTCCTCGCTGCCGAAGGACGAGGTCGACCGCATGCGCGAGGAGGCCGAGAAGTACGCGGAGGAGGACCACAAGCGCCGCGAGGCCGCCGAGACCCGCAACCAGGCCGAGCAGCTCGTCTACCAGACGGAGAAGTTCCTCAAGGACAACGAGGACAAGGTCCCGGCCGAGGTGAAGACCGAGGTCGAGACGGCCGTCACCGAGCTGAAGGACAAGCTCAAGGGCGAGGACACGGCCGAGATCCGCACCGCGACCGAGAAGGTCGCCGCGGTCAGCCAGAAGCTCGGCCAGGCCATGTACGCCGACGCCCAGGCCGCGCAGGGCGCCGCCGGTGCCGCCGGCGCGACCGGTGGCCCCACCAAGGGTGACGACGACGTCGTCGACGCCGAGATCGTCGACGAGGACAAGCCCAAGGGCGGTGCGGCGTGACGGAGGAGACCCCGGGCTTTGACGACAAGAAGCCTGAAGGCCCCTCCGACGCCGCCGGCTCCGAGGAAGCGGCGCAGGGCGCCGGGTCCGCCGACAAGGCGGGCCCGGGCGCTGCCCCCTCCGGCGAGGAGCTGGTGGAAGTAGGTCTCCAGGCTCAGCTGGACCAGGCCCAGGCCGCGCTCGGCGAGCGCACCGCGGACCTCCAGCGTCTCCAGGCCGAGTACCAGAACTACCGCCGCCGCGTCGAGCGGGACCGGGTCGCGGTCAAGGAGGTCGCCGTCGCGAACCTCCTGTCCGAGCTCCTGCCCACGCTCGACGACATCGGCCGCGCCCGTGACCACGGCGAGCTCGTCGGCGGCTTCAAGTCCGTCGCCGAGTCGCTGGAGACGGTCGTCGCCAAGATGGGCCTGCAGCAGTTCGGCAAGGAGGGCGAGCCCTTCGACCCGCTGGTCCACGAGGCGCTGATGCACTCCTACGCGCCCGACGTCACCGAGACCACGTGCGTGCAGATCCTGCAGCCGGGGTACCGGATCGGCGAGCGGACGATCCGCCCCGCGCGGGTCGCCGTCGCCGAGCCCCAGCCGGGCGCCCAGGGCGCCAAGGGCGAGGGCGAGGACGGCGCCTCCGGTCCGGGCTCCGGCTCCGACGAGGAGAGCGGTGGCCCGGACAAGGGCTGACGCTGACGCCGAACCGATGAACCACCGCAGGGAACGGAAGGAGGGACACCGAGGGTGAGCACGAAGGACTTCCTCGAGAAGGACTACTACAAGGTCCTCGGTGTCCCCAAGGACGCCACCGAGGCCGAGATCAAGAAGGCGTACCGGAAGCTCGCCCGCGAGTACCACCCGGACGCCAACAAGGGCGACGCCAAGGCCGAGGAGCGCTTCAAGGAGATCTCCGAGGCGAACGACGTCCTGGCCGACCCCAAGCGGCGCAAGGAGTACGACGACGCCCGCGCCCTCTTCGGCAACGGCGGCTTCCGCCCGGGGCCGGGCGGCGCGGGCGGCGGCTCCTTCAACTTCGACCTGGGCGACCTCTTCGGGGGCGCCCAGGGCGGGGCCGGCACCGGCGGCTTCGGCGGCGGTCTCGGGGACGTCTTCGGCGGCCTGTTCAACCGCGGCGGAGGCGCGCGCACCCAGCCGCGCCGCGGCCAGGACATCGAGTCCGAGGTGTCCCTGAGCTTCACCGAGGCGGTCGACGGGGCCACCGTGCCGCTGCGGATGTCCTCCTCGGCGGCCTGCAAGGCCTGCTCCGGCACCGGCGACAAAAACGGTACGCCTCGCGTCTGCCCCACCTGTGTCGGCACCGGCCAGGTGTCGCACGGCTCCGGCGGCGGATTCTCGATGACCGACCCCTGCCCCGACTGCAAGGGCCGCGGCCTCATCCCGGAGAACCCCTGCGACGCCTGCCACGGCAGCGGCCGCGCCAAGTCCTCCCGGACGATGCAGGTCCGCATCCCCGCCGGCGTCTTCGACGGCCAGCGGATCCGGCTGCGCGGCAAGGGCGCCCCGGGCGAGCGCGGCGGCCCCAGCGGCGATCTCTACGTCGTGGTGCACGTCGGCACCCACCCGGTCTTCGGCCGCAAGGACGACAACCTCACCGTCACCGTGCCCGTCTCCTTCCCGGAGGCGGTCCTCGGCGGCGAGATCAAGGTGCCGACCCTCGGCGGCCCCCCGGTCACCCTCAAGCTGCCGCCCGGCACGCCCAACGGCCGCACCATGCGCGCCCGCGGCAAGGGCGCGGTGCGCAAGGACGGCACCCGCGGCGACCTGCTCGTCACGGTGGAGGTGACCGTGCCCAAGGATCTCGGCGACAAGGCCCGGGAAGCCCTGCAGACCTACCGTGAGGCCACCGCGGACCACGATCCGCGGGCAGAGCTCTTCCAGGCCGCGAAGGGAGCGTGACCCCCATGGATGGGACCGGCCGACGGCGCAATCCGTACGAGCTGACCGACGAGTCGCCGGTCTATGTCATCTCGGTAGCCGCGCAGCTGTCGGGCCTGCACCCGCAGACCCTCCGGCAGTACGACCGGCTCGGCCTGGTCTCGCCCGACCGCGCCGCCGGGCGCGGCCGGCGCTACTCCGCGCGGGACATCGAGCAGCTCCGGCAGGTGCAGCAGCTCAGCCAGGACGAGGGCATCAACCTGGCCGGCATCAAGCGCATCATCGAGCTGGAGAACCAGGTCGCCGCGCTCAAGGCGCGCGTCGCCGAGCTGCAGGGCCTCGTCGAGGGCGCCGCGGCGGCCCGGCAGCAGGCGGAGGCGGCCGTCCACGCCTCCTACCGCCGCGACCTGGTCCCGTACCAGGACGTGCAGCAGACGAGCGCGCTGGTGGTCTGGCGGCCGCGGCGGGATCAGCAGCAGTAGGGCGTCGCGCAGTCGCGCAGTCGCGCAGTCGCGCAGTCGCGCATTGAGCGTCAGGCCCCGTCGGAGCGCTCCGGCGGGGCCTTCGCCGTTCCTCGTTCACCAGGGGAGCGCTTCGGAAGCGGCCTCGATCGCCATCATCCACATCGGCTGCCCGCCGGTGCCGAACGCGGCGGCGAGCGCGTAGCCGACGGAGGCGTCGGCGGGGGAGACCTCCGCCCCTTCCCGCCACGTGGCGAGGACCCGGCCGTCCCCGTCGGAGGAGAAGTCGCCGAGGTGCCGCCCGTCCTTCAGCAGCCGGCTGCCGGAGACCGAGTCCGGCACGAGGCGGTGGACGACGCCGTCGCGGGTGACGTCCACGGCGTACGAGCGGCGCGACAGCCTGCCCTTGCGGGGCGCGAGGGCGACGGGCTCGCCGTCCACGGTCATGGTGAGGTGATCGCCGTTGCGGGTGCCGACGGGGACGTGGGCGTCGGCCGGGGCCTCGGGGGCGCGGTCCACGGTGACCGGGGGGATCGCGTCGCCCAGGACCTCCACCCGGCCCTCCTCGCTGTCGAGGAGGACGGTGACCGGACCGAAGAGGTCGTCCTGGACGGGGCCGGCGGGGGTTTCGGACAGGGGCTGGCTGTCGGTCATGTGCGTCAGCTCCTCGTGCTTCGTGCTTCCCATGGACGGGGACGCGCCCGCCTCCCAAAAGGATGCGCGTGTACGGAGAACGTGTACGGAGACGTGTGCGGAGAAGCGGCGAACTCGCCGCGGACCGTGACCGCCACCCACTCGGGTGGCGGGCCTGTCGCCCGGCCGCCCGCGGGCCCTACGGTGGACGGGTGCTGCTGAGCTTCCGGGTCTCGAATCACCGCTCGATCAGGGAGGAGCAGCAGCTGCTCCTGGCCAGGGTCGGCGAGCCGGACGATACCGGCGGCGGGGCCGTCTCCGTCGCGGCGCTCTTCGGCGCGAACGCAGCCGGCAAGTCCAACGTCGTGGACGCCCTGCACTTCATGGCGGGCCTGGTGCGCACGTCCCACCGGGACGCCGAGCCCGGTGCGGGCCTCGTCCGCTCGCCGTTCCTGCTGGACGGGGAGAGCGCCGCCGCCCCGTCCTGGTACGTGGTGGACCTCGTCCTGGACGGCGTGCGCCACACGTACGGCTTCGGCCTGGACGACGAGCGGATCCGCGACGAGTGGCTGTACCGCTATCCGGGGGGCATCGGCATCGGCAGCGACGGTGACGGTGACGGCCACGGCGACGGCCACGACCACCCCGGTGCCGAGCGGGAGACGGTCTTCCAGCGCTCGGGCGACGACATCCGCTTCGGCGACGGGGAGCCCCGCCCCGGGCTGGACCTCGTCCGCAGCATCACCGAGCCGAACGCCCTGTTCCTGACGGTGGCGGCACGCTCCCGGCAGGCCGAGGTCCAGCCCGTCTACACGTGGTTCATGAACGTCCGCTTCCGGGCGGGCGGGGCGCACGGTTCACCCGATCCGGGAAGCCTGGTGCGGCTGCAGGACCCGCAGCGGGCCGCGTCGGTCGTCGCCCTGCTGCGCGCCGCCGACCTCGGCATCGAGGACATCGGCATCGACGACTTCGACGGCGCGGAGGGGGCGGCCGAGGCCGGCGAGCGGCTCTCCGCGCGCGGCTTCGCCGACCGGCTGCTGCGCGAGCTGCGCCGCACCGAGCTGTCGACGTGCCTGTTCACGACCACGACCGCGCGCGTCTGGATCCAGCAGCGGGGCCGCGGCGGCAGCGTGCGCCTCGGCCTGGAGGACCAGTCCCAGGGCACCCGCATGCTCTTCGACTACGCGGGCCCCGTCCTGGACACGCTGGAGCAGGGCGGCGTGCTCATCGTGGACGAGGTCGACGCCAGCCTGCATCCGCGCCTCACGGCGCACCTCATCAAGCTGTTCCAGGAGCCGGAGACCAACCCCCGGTCGGCCCAGCTCCTCCTCACCACCCACGACGTCAGCCTGCTCGGCCGCTGCGGCGGAGAGGAGATCCTGCGGCGCGACCAGATCTGGTTCGTGGAGAAGGACCGGCACGGCGAGAGCGCACTGTACCCCCTCTCCGACTTCGAACCGCGCGGGGACGAGAACCGCGAGCGGCGCTACCTCGGCGGCAGCTATGGTGCGGTCCCGATCCTCAGTGACGAGCGGTTCGAGGCGGCTCTGGCCGCCAGGGGGAGGGCAGCGGGGGATGGCGAGGACGGCGAGGACGGCGAGGACGGCGAGGCCGGCGGGGATGCCGCGGAGCGGCGGTAACGGGCGCTGCGGGCCCGGCCCGTCCTTCGAGTCGAACGTCCTCCGCTTACCGGGCGGCCGTCGCGCCAGGGACCGCCTGCTGGTCGTCTGCGGCGCGAAGGCCACCGAGAAGGACTACCTCCTCGGGCTCGTCGACCACGTCGCCAACCCCGCCGTCACCGTGCGCATCAGGACGAAGTCCTGCGCCCCCGAACAGCTCATCACCTACGCGGCCGGGGAGCGCGACCGCATCGGCGACGACTTCGACCAGGTGTGGTGCGTCTTCGACGTGGACCACTTCGAGGTCGCCTGCGCGGTCGACCGCGCGCGCCGCATGGGCATCCGGGTCGCGGTCTCGAACCCGTGCTTCGAACTGTGGCTGATCCTCCACTTCAGCGGCCACACGGCGCCGGTGCGCACGTACCGGGAGCTCCTGCCGTACCTGAAGCGCCACGTCCCCGCGTACGAGAAGGCCCGCCTGGACTTCCGCGACTTCGAGCACGGCTGGCCGGAAGCGGGCCGCCGCGCGCGCCGCCTCGCGACGGAGGGCCGGGAGCACGTGACGAACCCGTCGACGGGGGTGTGGGCGCTGGTGTCGCGGATCGCGACGGAGGAGCGGCGGACGCGGTAGGGCCGCCGGACCCTCCGGCCCGGCGGCCCCGCGTGCCCGGGATCAGTCGTCGCTGATGGGGCTGACGAACTCCAGGGTGAAGGTCTCCTGGAACTCGGGCTTCGGTTCCACGAGGGTGATCTGCGCGCCACGGTGGTTGGAGCGGAAGGCGAGGTGCTTCTCGGTGAGGATCTTGACCCCGCCGATGACCGACTCGAACGTGAACTTCGCCCACTCGGACCGCGGAACGGCGTTGACCCAGAGCTTGTCCTCCTGGACCACGAGACCCGCTTCGTCGTGGGCGGCGAGGCGGATCACGTACGGCGCGCCCGGGATGGGCTCGACGGGCTCGATGATCCAGTCCTGCTCGATCGGGAGCGGGTTGAGGCGGTCGGTGATGACGGGGGCGCCGTGCTTGACGGCGTGCTCGGTGGCGGTCACCAGGGCGGACGGGCCGATGATGTGCGCGTGGATCTTGTAGATGCCGGGACGTACCGGGACAGGAGGCATGGGCGGAACTTCCTCTCTCCGACGGCTTTCCAACGGCGTGCTGTGCGGATCCCACGATCGGCGCGGGGCGGAGGCGTGTACAGGCCGAGATAACGCCAAGTCGACGTAGGCGCGGATCGCTCGATCGCGCTTGCGAAGGGAGCCGGCGCGCCCCCCGCCCCCAGCCTCACTCCTCGTCCTCGTACGCAACCTGAGAGCGGGCGCGGTCCAACCGCTCGCGGACGTCCGTCTTCTGCGCGCTCGTGAGCGTCTCCGGTAGCGCGCGGAACGTGTCCGGGCGGACGTCGAGCAGGCTCGTGACCTCCTCGCCGGTCACGACGGTGAGGAGCAGGTGGCACCGCCACTGGGGCGAGATCTCCGGCCGGTGCCGGAGGTAGTGGGGGAACAGCGGGAAGAGGTAGTGCGTTCCGGCGGCCGCGGCGTGTGCGCGTACCCACTCCACGGGGAGCCGCCGGCTGAAGCCGAGCGAGGCGGCCTCCTCCTCCAGGAGCAGCAGCCGCTCCGTGCTGACGGCCCGGATCGTGCGGGGAGGTTCGTCGTCGTTTGCCTTCGTGTTCGCCTTCGTGTTCGCCTTCGTGTCCACGCGGGGAGCCTATGGCGCGCGTTCCGGGCCGTTGTCAGTGGTGGGTGCCAGACTGCCCGCATGACTGAAACTGTTAAGGGGCCCGCGAGTTACTTCCCGGCGATCGAGAAGAAGTACGGCCGTCCCATAGCCGAGTGGCAGGAGCTGATCCGTTCGTCGCCGCTCACGAAGCACATGGAGCTGGTCGGCTGGCTGAAGGCGGAGCACGGGCTGGGGCACGGGCACGCCAACGCCCTCGTCGCGCACACCCTCGCGGAGCGCCGCGGCTGATTTCCGCCGGCGGACGCCGGCGGCACGCACGCACCCTGGGAGGCATGACCATCTACACCCCCCTCCCCATCCCGCCCGCCGCCCTCGCGGAGCTCCGCCGGACCGATGACTCCGGGCGGGCGCTGCAGCCGTACGTCGTCGCCCGCGAGGACGGCGACCCGTACGACGCGGTGGGCAGCCCGCTGCGGTGCTGCCTGCGGCCGGTGAAGGCCGGCGACCGTATCGCGCTCGTGTCGTACGCGTCGCTGCGCCGGTGGGCGGCGGAAACGGGCGCCGAGCCGGGGGCGTACGACGAGGCGGGGCCGGTGTTCATCCACGCCGAGCCGTGCGGAGGGCCGCAAGGCAGCGTGACCGGCTACCCGTTCGCGCGGCCGGGAGCGCTGCGGACCCTCCGCCGTTACGACGCGCGCGGACACATCGCCGGGGGCCGGCTCTTCGAGATCCCGGAGGAGGACGCCGAGGCCGGCTTCGAGGCGGCCCTCGCGGAGGCGTTCGCCGACCCGGCGGTCGCGCTGGTGCACGTGCGCGCCGTGGAGTACGGCTGCTTCCACTTCGAGGTGCGGCGCCCGTAGCCCGGAGGGCAGCGGTCAGGACGGGCCCGCCGCCAGCCGCAGACGGATCGCTTCACCGAGGGCCTGCCAGTCGTGACGGCTGTGCTTCTCGGCCGTGGACTCCATGAGGCCGCCGACGCCGAAGACCTTGCACTCGATGGTGGTCTCGGCGATGAGCCGGCTGCTGCCGTCGGGGACAGCCTCGACCCGTACCCGCCCCTCTTCCTTGATCTTGTCGGCCATGGTCGACGGGATCCTGCGCCAGCTCCAGACGAGCTGCTTGTCGTCGAAGCGGCTCTCCTCGGTCTCCCGGAAGCCGGAGCCGAGGAGCTTCTGCACGGGGGCGTGGGCGTCAGACGAGCCCGAGGGCCTTGGTGACGGTGATCTCTACCAGGACGCGGTCGGGGTTGGGAGAGGGCATCCGGCCGTAGCGCTCGGCGTAGCGGTTGACCGCGTCGGCGATGGCCTCGGCCTCCGTGCGCACGACGGCACGGCCCTCCAGGGTGGCCCACTTCCGCTCGCCGATCTGGCAGACGGCGACGCGCGCGCCGTCCGGGCCGGCGGCCAGGATGTTGGCGATCTTGCGGCTGTTCTTGTTGGTGATGACGCGCGCGATCCCGGCCTCCGGATCGAAGGTCACGCCCACGGGCACGAGGTGCGGGCTGCCGTCGGGACGGGTGGTGGTGAGGGTGCAGAGGTGCCGCTCCCGCCAGAACTCGACATAGGCGGCGTCCAGGTTGCGCAGATCGTGGGCCATGCGGGAAGCGTAACCGCGCGTGCGCGCGGATCAGCCGAAGTCGGATCAGCCGAAGTCGGCCGTCTCCAGGTCGAACGCGAACGGCTCGGGCAGGGGGAGGGCCTTGCCGTAGGGGACGGTGTGCGTCTCGGCGTAGTCCTGGTCCGCGGGCTCGCTGAAGAGCGTGACCGTCTCCTCGTCCCGGTCCACGAGGAGGTACAGGGGGATGCCCGCGCGGGCGTAGCAGTGGCGCTTGGCGATGCGGTCCCGTTCGGCCTTGCTGCTCGTCACCTCGGCGACCAGAGCGACGCCGTCGCAGGGCATCCAGGGCGGTGCGCCGCGGAAGAGGCGCAGCTCGCGGGGGGCGAAGGTGCCGTCGGGGACGGCGTAGTTCTTCGGGCAGAGACCGCCCCTGGGGAGCTTCAGGCCCTTGTTCCCGGAGCCGTCCATGTCTGCCTTCGACAGGCGCATGACCTGGCGGAAGACCGTGCTCAGGTAGTCCTCGTGATCGCCGTCCGGCGCTGGTGACACGACAATCTCCCCCTCGATGAGCTCGGCCCGGAACCCCTCGGGGGTCTCCAGGGCGAGGAAGTAGTCCAGGAGGGTCTCGTTCTGCGTAGGCGTCGTCGCCTTCGGCCCGCATGCCATAGCCGTCATGCTGCACCCCCTTGTGGTCGGAAGGCCAGCATGGCCCGTCGCCCGCCGCGCCAGGCCGGAAACGGGCGGCGTTCACTCGTAGGAGTGTGCGGCGAACGTGGGCGCGACCTGCAAGAGGCGAGCACCCCTTCGGCGTCGGATCATGGAGAGGTGACCCCAAGGCGCTGGCGATTTCAAGGTTGAGTGGAATAGGCTCAACTTATCGGACGTTGGGTAGAGCAAGACAGGACGGACACAGGAGGAGCACACCGTCGTGGATGCCGAGCTGACCAACAGGAGCCGGGAGGCGCTGAGTGGGGCCGGTGAGCGGGCCGTGTCGGCCGGGCATGCCGACATGACGCCCGCCCACCTGCTGCTGGCGCTGCTCGCCGGGCAGGACAACGAGAACATCATGGATCTGCTGGCCGCCGTGGAGGCCGACGCCGCCGCGCTGCGGTCCGGCGCCGAGCGGCAGCTGGCCGCCGAGCCCAGCGTGCAGGGCGCGACCGTCGCGCCGCCGCAGCCCAACCGCGACCTGCTGGCCGTGATCGCCGACGCGTCGCAGCGGGCCCGCGAGCTCGGCGACACCTACATTTCCACCGAGCACCTGCTGATCGGCCTCGCCGCGAAGGGCGGCCGCACGGGTGAGCTGCTGCAGCAGCAGGGCGCTTCGGCGAAGCGGCTGCTGGATGCGTTCGAGACCGCGAGGGGCGGGCAGCGAGTGACCACTGCCGATCCGGAGGGCACGTACAAGGCCCTGGAGAAGTTCGGCGCCGATCTGACCGCGGCCGCGCGCGAGGGCCGGCTCGACCCCGTCATCGGGCGGGACACCGAGATCCGGCGCGTCGTGCAGGTCCTGTCGCGGCGGACGAAGAACAACCCCGTCCTCATCGGCGAGCCCGGCGTCGGCAAGACCGCCGTCGTGGAGGGGCTCGCGCAGCGGATAGTGAAGGGCGACGTCCCCGAGTCGCTGCGCAACAAGCGTCTCGTCGCCCTCGACCTGGGCGCGATGGTCGCCGGCGCGAAGTACCGCGGCGAGTTCGAGGAGCGGCTGAAGACCGTCCTGGCGGAGATCAAGGCCAGCGAGGGCCAGGTCATCACCTTCATCGACGAGCTGCACACCGTCGTGGGCGCGGGCGCCGGCGGCGACTCCGCCATGGACGCGGGCAACATGCTCAAGCCCATGCTCGCGCGCGGCGAGCTGCGCATGGTCGGCGCCACCACCCTGGACGAGTACCGCGAGCGGATCGAGAAGGACCCCGCCCTGGAGCGCCGCTTCCAGCAGGTCCTGGTCTCCGAGCCGTCCGTCGAGGACACGGTCGCGATCCTGCGCGGGCTCAAGGGCCGCTACGAGGCGCACCACAAGGTCCAGATCGCCGACAGCGCGCTCGTCGCCGCGGCCACCCTCTCCGACCGCTACATCACCTCCCGCTTCCTGCCGGACAAGGCCATCGACCTCGTGGACGAGTCCGCGTCCCGGCTGCGCATGGAGATCGACTCCTCGCCCGTGGAGATCGACGAGCTGCAGCGCGCCGTCGACCGGCTGAAGATGGAGGAGCTCGCCCTCTCCCGCGAGTCGGACGAGGCGAGCAAGCAGCGCCTGGAGAAGCTGCGCCGCGACCTCGCCGACAAGGAGGAGGAGCTGCGCGGCCTGACCGCCCGCTGGGAGCGCGAGAAGCAGTCCCTCAACCGGGTGGGCGAGCTCAAGGAGCGCCTGGACGAGCTGCGCGGCCAGGCCGAGCGCGCCCAGCGCGACGGCGACTTCGACACCGCGTCCAAGCTGCTCTACGGGGAGATCCCCGGCCTGGAGCGCGAGCTGGAGGCGGCCGCGAAGGCCGAGGCGGAGGCCGAGCAGGAGGCCGCGGAGAAGGACCTCATGGTCAAGGAGGAGGTCGGCCCGGACGACATCGCCGACGTCGTCGCCTCCTGGACCGGCATCCCCGCCGGCCGCCTGCTGGAGGGCGAGACGCGGAAGCTGCTGCGCATGGAGGACGAGATCGGCAAGCGGCTGATCGGGCAGTCCGAGGCCGTCCGGGCCGTCTCCGACGCCGTACGCCGCTCGCGGGCCGGCATCGCCGACCCCGACCGGCCGACCGGCTCGTTCCTCTTCCTCGGCCCGACCGGCGTCGGCAAGACCGAGCTGGCCAAGGCCCTCGCCGACTTCCTCTTCGACGACGAGCGGGCCATGGTCCGCATCGACATGAGCGAGTACAGCGAGAAGCACGCCGTCGCCCGCCTGGTCGGCGCGCCCCCCGGCTACGTCGGCTACGAGGAGGGCGGCCAGCTGACGGAGGCCGTGCGCCGGCGCCCGTACAGCGTCGTGCTGCTGGACGAGGTGGAGAAGGCGCACCACGAGGCCTTCGACATCCTGCTGCAGGTGCTCGACGACGGCCGCCTCACCGACGGCCAGGGCCGGACGGTGGACTTCCGCAACACCATCCTCATCCTCACCTCCAACCTCGGGTCCGGCTATCTCATGGACCCGCTGCTGAAGGAGGAGCAGAAGAAGGAGAAGGTCCTGGAGACGGTACGGGCCTCCTTCCGTCCCGAGTTCCTCAACCGGCTCGACGACATCGTCGTCTTCCACCCGCTCGGCACGGAGCAGCTGGCGGAGATCGCCCGCATCCAGATCGGCCACCTGCAGCGCCGCCTCGCCGACCGCCGGCTCACGCTGGACGTCACCCCCGAGGCGCTCGGCTGGCTGGCCACGCTCGGCCAGGAGCCGTCGCAGGCCGCAGGCGGCGCCGCCGGCACCGACGGAGCCGCGCCCGACCTCACCTACGGTGCCCGCCCGCTGCGCCGCCTGGTCCAGACGGCCATCGGCGACCAGCTCGCGAAGGCGATCATCGGCGGCGAGATCCGGGACGGCGACACCATCCGGGTGGACCGCGCACCCGGGCAGGGCGCGGGGCTGTCGGTGACCAGGGGCGAGCCCGCGGCGGTCTGACCGCCGCGGGTACGGCCGGGGAGGGGTTGCGGCACGG
>NZ_JBPQTW010000122.1:0-20366 GCF_051386535.1 Streptomyces sp. URMC 127 | reverse complement strand
GTGTATAAGAGACAGCCCCCGTCTCTCCTGCCCCTCCTCGCGAAATGGCTCCGACGTCGCACAAGGTCCTCAAATCCCTCCTCGGCGCGTGGGCGCTGGCCGCCTGCTCCCCGGAGGAGACCGCGGCCGTCGAGGCCCACCTGACCGACTGCGCCACGTGCGCGGACGAAGCCGTACGGCTGCGCGAAGCCGTCGCCCTGCTCCACCCGGAGGACAATCTGGACCTCGATCCGCGGCTGCGCTCCCGCGTGCTCGCCTCCTGCCTGGGCCGCCGCCCGGCCCGCGTCCCCGTGCCCGCGTGGGCCGCGCCGTACGACGCGGAGACCGCCCGCCTCGACGCCCTCCTGCACGACATCGGCGAGGCGGAGTGGCAGGCGCCGGTGCGGCTGCGCTGGTTCGACGGCGAGCGGCCCGTGGGGCGGGAGACCACCGTCGCCGCGGTCATCGGCCACCTCACGGCCGTCGACGGCCTCGTCGCCCGGACGCTGGGCCTGCCGGACCCGCTGGGGGACGCAACGGGCTCCTCCCCCGCCGAGCGCACCGAGGCGCTGTGGGCGACGCGCTCCGAGACGCCGCCGGGCGTGGTGCGCGCCGAGTGGCGGGAGCAGGGCCGCGCGCTGATACGGGGAGCGTCGTTCGCCGAGGAGGAGGTGGCCGGTCTCGCCGTCGCCTACGGCCCGGCAGCGCTTCCGGTACGCGATGCGTTCCTCGACCGGGCCTTCGAGTGCTGGATCCACGCGGAGGACATCGCCGAGGCCGTGGACTACCCGTACCACCCGCCCTCGCCCAGCCACCTCCACGAGCTGGTCGGGCTCGCGGCCCGCATGCTCCCGGAGGCCATCGCCGCCCGCCGCCGCGCGGGCCTGGCCCCGCCGGCCCACGTCCTGACGGTGGCGGGCGCGCCCGGCCGCTCCCTCCACCTGGAGGTGGAAGGCAGCGGCGGCGGCCACTGGCGCATCCCCCTCGACTCCCCGGCCGCCACGGCGCTCCCGGGCACGGAGGTCGCCCATGTGGCCCTGGACGCCCTGGAGTTCTGCCGCCTGGCAGCGGGACACGTCCACCCGGAGGACGCGGCAGCGGGACAGTCGGGAGACCGCGGCGCGATCCTGGACGCGCTGTACGCGACGGCTTCGCTGTCGCGCATGTAAAAGGCGCCGCATACGCCTGTGGCCCGCATCGTGGATGCGGGCCCCGGACGTTCGCGAGCGGAATCGCGGATCGCTACGCGAAGACGACCGTCCGGCGGCCGTTCAGGAGGACGCGGTGCTCGCTGTGCCACTTCACGGCGCGGGCCAGTGCCTGGCACTCCACGTCGCGGCCGATGGCGACGAGCTGCTCCGGGGTCACCTCGTGACCCACGCGCTCGACCTCCTGCTCGATGATCGGGCCCTCGTCGAGGTCCGCGGTCACGTAGTGGGCCGTCGCGCCGATCAGCTTCACGCCGCGCGCGTGCGCCTGGTGGTACGGCTTGGCGCCCTTGAAGCTCGGGAGGAAGGAGTGGTGGATGTTGATGATCTTTCCGGAGAGGACCTTGCAGAGGTCGTCCGAGAGGACCTGCATGTAGCGGGCGAGGACGACGAGCTCGACGTTCTCGGCCTGGACGAGCTCCAGGAGCTTCGCCTCCGCCTCCGCCTTCGTGTCCTTCGTGACCGGAATGTGGTGGAACGGGATCCCGTACGAGCCGACGAGCTCGGCGAAGTCCGTGTGGTTGGAGACGACGGCGGCGATCTCCACCGGCAGGGCGCCGATCCGCGAGCGGAAGAGCAGGTCGTTCAGGCAGTGGCCGAACTTGGACACCATCAGGATGACGCGCATCTTCTCGTCGGCCCGGTGGATCTGCCAGTCCATGTGGAAGGAGTCGCCGATGGCGGTGAAGCTGGCGCGCAGCTTCTCCAGGGTGACGGGCGCCTCCGCGCCGAAGTGGACGCGCATGAAGAAGAGCCCGGTGTCGTGATCACCGAACTGCTGGCTGTCCTCGATGTTGCACCCGGTCATGAAGAGATAGCTGGACACCGCGTGAACGATGCCCTGCTTGTCGGGGCAGGAGAGGGTGAGGACGTACTGCTCGGGCTGCGCTGGGGCCCCTTCGGCGGCAGGGGACTGGGAGGCGTTCATAGCCCAATAGCCTCGCACACCTGCGGAGCCCCCCGGACCGCGCCGCGGCCGGGGCCGCGGCTCAGCGCACCTGCGTCAGCCTCTCCAGCACCTCCAGCGGCCGCGGCGGGGCCTCCGGCTCATCCCCGTCGTTCAGCGCGAGCCGTACGTGCGCCTCCCGCGCCGCCTGGACCGCCTCCGGCCAGCCGTGGTGCTCCAGATACGCCGAGACCGGGGCGTCCGGCCCGACCTGGTGCATGATCCGCAGCACGCGCAGCACGGCGAGGTCGACGAGCGCCGCCTCGCCCGAGTCACGGAAGATCGTTCCGATGTATTTCTCGGCCGACCAGTTGTCCAGCCAGGTGTCCTCGACGAGTCGGTAGACGGCGTCCGTCACATCCCCGAAGCCCGTGTCGCCGGCGAGCCAGCGCTCGCGCTGGAAGACCGGGTCCG
Source organism: Streptomyces sp. URMC 127 (assembly GCF_051386535.1). NCBI lineage: Bacteria > Bacillati > Actinomycetota > Actinomycetes > Kitasatosporales > Streptomycetaceae > Streptomyces > Streptomyces sp. URMC 127. Next base: position 17,819 of record NZ_JBPQTW010000122.1, on the reverse strand, counting down.
AGAGCATGTGCAGCGCCGAGCGCACCTGCGCACGCCAGCGCCACCACGGCATGTCATTGAGCGGCATGCCGTCCATGGTGGTCGAGCGGCGGCCGCGGCGGGAAGACTTCTCCGAACCCTGCATAGCAATCGATCGTACGTTCCCCACTGACATCCGGCCCGAGCCCCCGTCCTTCACCCTCAGAGCTGCGCCCACGAGTGCTGCGACAACCTGTACTTCTTCGCGATCGGGTTCCACAGCTCCGCGGCCTGTTTCTTCGCGGCCGTGGCGTCCGCGCTGGCCCGGTCGCCCGCGGCGCTTTCGCCCGACGGGCGCGCATGCCCCTTGACGCACCCGTGCTTGCCGCCCACCTGGTCCGCCCACGCCGCGTAGTGGCTGTCCGCGGAGGCGGACGACTTCCACGCCTTGGTCAGCTGCGCCGACAGCTCGGCGCTGTTCGGAAGCTTGTCGATCGCGGTCTTCTGGAGCCGCGTGACGAGGCCGTCACGCTGCTTGGCCGCGTCGCGCAGGTCGGACGCGGACTTGTCGAGGTCCTTGCAGTTCCGCGTCGCGTCGACGGCCTTGATCACGGCGTCGCGGCTGTTGTTGCTGTCCTTCAGCAGGGCGTCCAGGGCCTTGGCCTGGGCGGCCACCGGGTCCGCCGGGTCGGCCGACGCCTCCTTCTTGCCCTCGTCTCCCTTGGGCGCGTCACCGGGCGTCGCGGAGCTGACGGCGGTGTTCTGCGGGGTGTCCTTCTTCTCGTCTCCCCCGCCGCTGAGCAGCGCACCGGCGCCCAGCCCGGCGACGGCACAGCCGGCGACGACGAGCCCGACGATGGCCGCGGTGGGCAGCTTCCGCCGCCCGGGCGCGGGCTGCGGGGGCGCCCCGTGCGGCGACGCCCCGTGCGGGGGTGCCCCGTGCGGGGCGCGCGGCGGGGGCACCTGCCCCGGGGCGGCCGATGCCGCGGCGGATGCCGCCGAGGCGGCCGAGGCGCGGAACAGCCCGTCGAACTCGGAGGGCGGCGGACGCTCCCCCTGACCGGGCGCACCCCCGAGCGGCGACTGATAGGCCGGAGGCGGCACGGGGGCGCCTCCGACGGGGCCACCTCCGGCGACGGGCGGCAGGTATTGCGTGGCAGCGGCGGACGCGTCTCCGGAGGCCGCCCCTCCGCCTATGGGACCGCCTCCGGCGACGGGAGGCAGATACTGCGTAGCGGCAGCCGAATCACCACCCGAGGCGTTCCCCCCGCCAACAGGCGGCAAATACTGCGTCGCCGCGGCCGCCGCAGAATCGTCACTGCGCACGGGCGGCAGATACTGCGTAGCGGAATCCGCGGACGCCGCAGGAGCCTCACCGGCCCCCTGGGCGAAGGGAGCCGGCGGCCTGGGGGCGCCCGGGAGGGGGCCGGAGCCGACCGGCGGCAGGTACTGCGTGGCTTCGGAGTCGCCGGGGCCCGCCGGGCCGCCCGGTGGCATCTCGGGCGGCAGGGGGGCGCGCCCGCCGGGCCCCCACGGCTCGCTCCAGGGCCGGCCGGCGGCCGGCTGAGGGGCGTTGCCCTGTCCGCTCTGCGTCACCGGGACTCCTCAGGCTGTACGGCAACTTATCGATAGCGCGGCCACGCTACCGGGTCACCGCACGGCGGGGCCATGCGGCCGGATCCGGCGGGAGGGCGGCGGGGGCGCAGGGGTGTTCCGGAATGCTGCCGGATATTTGTGGGCGCGTTGCCGGGTACGCCTGCGGCTGACGGTTCCCGCCCGTAAATATCCGATTCCGGAACACCCCGGAGCCCCCGTCGCCCGGCACCCGACGACGAAGCCCGGCCCAATCCGACCGAGCCGGCCCGGCCCGGACCGACCCAGCCCAGACCGGCCCCTACGCCGCCTGCACCTCCAACCGCGCCCCGAACTCCCGCACCACCGGCTCCTCCCGGTAAGGAGCCAGCCGCTGCTGGAAGTCCTCCAGGTACTCCGCACCCCGGTTGGACCTCAGCGTGCCCAGCAGGTCCAGCGCCCGTACCCCCGTCGCGCACGCCTCGTCGACGTCCCGCTGCTGGACCTGCGCCGTGGCCAGCAGCAGCATGCCGATGGCGCGCCTGCGCACGCGCCCTTCCCCGTGCCCGGCGATGGCTTCCTCCGCACACCGCCGGGCCTGCTCGGCCTGGCCGAGGTCGCGGTGGCAGTGCGCCAACTCGTCCGCCAGATACGCGTGATCGAAGTGCCGGATCCAGGCAGGATCATCCCCGGAACCCGCCGCCGTGGAGCCGGATGAGCCGGAAGAGGCCGGCTCCCCCGCCTCATCCAGCTTGGCCACCGCCTTGGCCGCAACCAACTGGCACGACCGAGCGTCCCCCAGCAACGCATGCCCCCGAGCCTCCGCCGCGTAGAACATGGCCTCGGCCCGCGGCGTGACATGCCCCCGCGCGCCTTCCTGCGCGGCCTTCGCCAACTGCGCGATCTCGCGCGGGTTCCCCAGCGACGCCGCAAGGTGACTCATGCTGGCGGCCAGCACGTACCCCCCGTACCCACGGTCCCCCGCAGCCTGGGCGAGGCGCAGCGCCTGGATGTAGTACCGCTGGGCGAGGCCGGGCTGGCCGGTGTCGACGGCCATGTAGCCGGCGAGCTCGGTCAACCGTGCGACCGCGGCGAACAGTTCGCGCCCGACGGCCTCGCGGTAGGAGCCGGCGAGGAGCCCGGAGACGACGCTGTTGAGGTAGTGCACGACGACGGGCCGGACGTGTCCGCTCCCGTAGCGGTGGTCGAGCTCGACCAGCGCCTCCGTGGTGGCCCGCACCGCGTCGACGTCGGAGGCCCCGACCCGCGCCCCGGCGTTCCGCGCGACCTGCGGATCGGCCCCGGTGATGAGCCAGTCGCGGCTCGGTTCGACGAGCGCGGACGAGGCGACGGACGTGCCGCTGAGGAAGTCCCGGCGCCCGACGTCGCTCCGCCACAGCTCACACACCTGCTCGATCGCGCCGAGCACGGTGGGCGAGAACTGCAGGCCGACCCCGGATGCGAGGTTCTTGCCGTTGGCCATGCCGATCTCGTCGATGGTGACGGTGCGGCCGAGCTTGCGGCCGAGCGCCTCGGCGATGATGGCCGGGGCCCGCCCGCGCGGCTGCTGACCGCGCAGCCAGCGCGCTACGGACGTTTTGTCGTAGCGCAGGTCGAGCCCGTGCTCGGCGCCGCACATATTGACGCGCCGGGCGAGGCCTGCGTTGGAGCAGGCGGCTTCCTGAATGAGCGCCTGCAGCCGTTCGTTCGGCTGCCGCGCCACGAGTGGCCGTGCGGCCATGCTGTACCCCCTGAGACGGCTAAGCGTTCGCGGCGCTGCCCGCCGCGGCCTGCGGAGAAGCTGAGACAGCTGACTGCGTCCTCCCCTGTGATCTTTGCCCCCTGAATGTCCGGAGAATGCGGACTTAACGGTAATGACAGCTAAGGCGGCATTGGCCAGGCAATGACTGTCTCGCCCCGTCGCCGGACAGGTGGCTACCCACCCGCGGCGGCCAACCCGCGTCTGCGCCCCCGTACATGCATCCGTGCGCCCCATGTGCATGTCCTGGCACCGCCCACAAGCGTGAGCCTGAGCCGTAACCCCTCGTGACGGGGGGAGTTGTGATGGGCGTGGAAGAGACCATCGCAGTAGGAGCCCCGCACCTCCCCCACCAGCGCAGCGACCAACTGCTGGACGCCGCTGTCAGGTACGCGGAGGAGCGGCACTGGGACGTATTCGGCGGCACATGGCTGAAGGTGGAGGAGGGGCGGGAGTACTGCTCGTGCGGTGATCTCGGCTGCCCCGCTCCGGGCGCGCACCCGGACCGCCCGGACTGGGCCACGCAGGCCACCGGCAGCGCGGTCGCCATCCGCCGCATGTGGGAGCAGCAGCCCGCCGCCTCGGTCCTGCTTCCGACGGGCCGCACGTTCGACGCGCTGGACGTCCCGGAGACGGCGGGCTGCCTGGCGCTGGCCCGGATGGAGCGGATGAACGTCCAGCTCGGTCCGATCACGTGCACGCCGTTCCGCCGGATGCTGTTCTTCGTGCTGCCCGGCGGGGCGCTGAAGGTGGGGGACGCGGCCCGGAAGCTGGGCTGGCATCCGACGTCGCTGGATCTGATCGCGCGCGGTGAGGGCGATTACGTGGTCGCGCCGCCCACGCGCGTGGGGACGCGCGGTTCGGTGCAGTGGGCGCGGCAGCCCACGGTCGCCAACCGCTGGCTGCCGGACGCGGACGAGCTGGTGAGCGCGCTCGCGTACGCGTGCGGCCGGGACGCGGCGGACGCCCGCCGCAGGTGACGGCGGCGGGCACGGACAGAACGCGGTTGCGGGCCCGGGCCCGCAACCGAGACCGGAACCGGAACGGGCCCCGGACCAGGCCGGCCCCGGACCGGATCCGGATCAGCCCAACTCCCGGGCCTCCCCCACGTACCCGTCGGGCCGTACGAGGAGGGACGTGCGACGGGCGTCGGCACGGGTGACCGTGGTGACGCCCGTCTCCTGCTGTGACGGTGCGCCCGCCCCGCGCGGCAGCACGCGCACGTGCGTCCCGGCGCGCAGCGCCTCGTAGAGGCGGGAGGGCTCGCCCGCGCGCTCCACGAGCGGCAGGTCGGGGGCGCGACGCCCGGTCAGCGGGTGTGAGCCGGGCGGCGCGGGGTAGCGGATGCCGATCCCGGAGACCATGAGGGCGCCGCGGTCCGCGGCGAACGGCAGGGACGTGACGGCCACGGCGGCGGCGTCGCGCAGGCGGCGGGTGACGGGCGAGCCGATCAGGACGCCCCGCACGATGGCGCCGCTGATGCGGAGCACCAGCTTGCCGACGGGGTGGCGCTCGTCGTGGTAGCTGTCGAGGAGCGCGTCGGGGGCCGTCCCCTTGAGGACGGCGGCGAGCTTCCAGGAGAGGTTGGCGGCGTCCTGCAGGCCGGTGTTCATGCCGAGCCCCCCGGCGGGCGAGTGGACGTGGGCGGCGTCGCCGGCGAGGAAGACGCGGCCGTCGCGGTAGCGCGGCACCTGCCGCTCGTCGCTGTGGAAGCGCGAGGTCCAGCGGGGGTCGTGCATGCCGTAGTCCGTGCCGAGGGCGGCGCGGGTGACCGCCTTGAGCTCCTCGAAGTCGACGGGGGCGGTGGAGGGCCGGTCCGAGCCGCGGGCCCAGGCGATGACGCGGTAGTAGCCGTCGCCGAAGGGCACCAGGAAGGCGAAGCCTTCGCCGACGCCCCGGAAGGCCGGCAGCCCGGGCGGCTCCCTGTCGAGGCGTACGTCGGCGAGCATCACCGACCGGAGCACGGACTTCCCGGGGAAGGGCAGCCCGAGCGCCTTGCGGACGGCGCTGCGCACGCCGTCGGCGCCGACGGCGTAGGCGGCGCGCAGGGTCTCGGTGGCGCCGTCCGCGGTGCGCAGGTCCACGTCGACGCCGTCGGCATCCTGGCGCAGGCCGGTGACCTCGGCGCCGCGGCGCAGCACGACCCCGGCCTTCAGGGCGCGCTCCTCAAGGACCCGCTCGGTCTCGTACTGCGGGGTGAACAGGACGCCGGGGAAGCGGCTCGGCAGCCGGGACAGGTCGATCCCGCCGCGGCCGAAGAACCGCACGTCCGAGGTGAAGGCTCCGGTGGCGATCAGCGGTTCGGCGATGCCGCGGGCGTCGAAGGTCTCCAGCGTGCGCGCGTGCACGGCGAAGGCCCGCGTGAGGTTCGACTCCTGCGCCCGTTTCTCCACGAGCGTCACCCGCACCCCGGCGGCGGCGAGATCCCCGGCGAGCAGCAGCCCGGTGGGGCCGGCCCCGACGACGAGGACGTCGGCGGCGGGGACATCGGCGGAAACGTCCGCGGAGACGGCCTGGGAGGAGAGCGAGGAGGACATGACAGCACCTCTGATGGCTCGTGCGACTCGTACGACATTGCAACGCGTACGACGCTGCGGCTCGTACGACGTGACGTGTGCGGCCCGTACGGCTTGTGCGGCCCGTACGGGCACCTGGCCTTACTGCCAGTGCACACCCGCGCCCGGAAAATGTCAACGCTTGTTGAATTAACCTGCAGCAGCCCGCGGACCGCCCCGGACTACCCCGGCAGCACCGATTCCAGAAACGGCTCGACCGCCCGGCGCCAGCCCTCGGGCTGGTCGTAGTGGACGAGGTGGCCCGCGTCGGCGACCTCGGCGTAGCGGCCGCGGGGCAGGACGCGGACCATCTCCTGGGCCTCGGCGCGGCCGAGCTCCCCGTCGGGGCCGCGGACGACGAGGGCCGGGCACTCGACGAGGGCGAGCTCCTCCCAGTGGGCGTCGTGGGCGTAGGTCTCGCGGGCCTGGAGCATCTGGCGGCGGGAGAAGGCCGGGCGCCAGCCGTCGGCGCGCTCGGCCATGATCTCGGCGTAGTAATCCCCGCGGGCGGGGCGGGGGCGCTCCAGGGTGGGGTCGCCCTCGGCGAACCACTTGCGGACGTCCGCGAGCGTGGCGAAGGGGACCGGCCAGGAGCGGAACCACTCGCCCCACTCCCGCTGGGTGGCCGCGCCCAGCGCGGACGCCCGCATGTCGCAGATGACCAGGGCGCGGACCAGGTCGGGGCGGCGGGCGGCGACCTGCCAGGCCGTGAGCGCGCCCATGGCGTGGCCGATCAGGACGGCGGGGGCGAGCTCCAGGGCCTCGATCGCGGCCACGGCATCGGCGATGTAGGCATCGCGGGTGTACGGGCCGTCGGCCGGGCGCTCGCTGCGGCCGTGGCCCCGCTGGTCGAGGGCGACCGCGCGGTGCCTGGCGGACAGCCAGCGGGCGGTCTCCGCCCAGTGCGCCGCGCGGCCCATCAGGCCGTGGAGCAGCAGCACCGCCCCCGGGCCGCCCCCGCGGGACCGCCCGGCCCGACCGGCTCCCCCCGCCCCGCAGGAACGCTTGGGCGGATCGGCGAACTCCCAGGCCGCGAGCCGCACCCCGCCGCTCCCACTCACGTCGATGCGCCGAACCATGAGCCCTGGCACCTCCTACTCTCCCCCGAGCAGCTCCACGATATAGAACTTACATTCGAATGCAGGCTCAAAGCGCGTAACACCCCTCGTTCGAGTGACCTCAGGGAAGGGTTGACCGGCGGCACCCAGGGGATTAATCGACCTGGGCGCGGACTGCTCGGGGAAGAAGGTCCGCGGGGCGGACCCTGGGAGCTCGGGGCTCCGGGTCGCCACGGGGGTATATGGGGAGGCAGGGCCCCGGCTGCCCGCAAGGGCACCGGGGCCCTTGTCACGCCCCGCCGAGCTCATCGCGGCCCCCTCCCCGAGACAGCGGTGTCCCCGCGCATATGCGCGCCAGCGACAGCGTGGCACGGCCGGAGCGGCTCCGTGCCCGTTCCGCCGACTCCAGCCGGATTCCAGGGAGTTGACGCAGCAAGACGCCCCGCCGCGGGGCGCAGGAGGCGGCCCGGACCGGGGGGGCGCGGGTGAAGCGCGGGGCGGCGGCTCAGCGCTGAGTACGGCTCAGCGCTTGCCGACTCGGGCCCGGGCGCGGCTCAGCACCTGCCGACCCAGCGCCCGGCGCCGCTCAGCGCTTGGCGACGAAGACGTGCGCCGCGATGTCCGGCTCCAGCTCCGTGGCCTCACCGCTGCTGCCGACGATCACACCGCCGGCCGAATCCGTCACGCTGACCACCGCGCCGGGCTGCACGCCCGCGCGCCGCAGCGAGTACATCAGCTGGGCGTCCGTCTGGATGGGCTCACCGATCCGGCGTACGACGACGGTCTTGCCGTCGGAGCCGGCGTCCAGCTCCATCAGGCTGACCATGTCCTCATTGAGCAGCGGGTCCTGCTCGGCCTTCTCGCCCAGCTCCTCCAGGCCCGGGATGGGGTTGCCGTACGGCGACTCGGTGGGGTGGCGCAGGAGCTCCAGCACGCGGCGCTCCACCGCCTCGCTCATCACGTGCTCCCAGCGGCAGGCCTCGGCGTGCACCTGCTCCCACTCCAGGCCGATCACGTCGACGAGCAGGCACTCGGCGAGGCGGTGCTTGCGCATGACGCGCGTGGCCAGCCGGCGGCCCTCCTCGGTGAGCTCCAGGTGCCGGTCGCCGGCGACGGACACCAGGCCGTCGCGCTCCATGCGCGCCACGGTCTGGCTGACCGTCGGGCCGCTCTGGTCGAGCCGCTCGGCGATGCGGGCACGCATGGGGACCACACCCTCCTCCTCCAGCTCGAGAATGGTGCGGAGATACATCTCCGTGGTGTCGATCAGTCCGGACATGCGTGCCCCTCGATAAGTCGTGCGCGTGGCCCCTGGACCCAATTCTGACGCATGGCACCGCGAACGGTGGCGGGTACGGCCCCGGCCCGCCCGCCGTATTGACAGGGCCCTGGTCCAGACCGCAACGTGATCCGCGCCACGAGCGTACGCCCAGACCGTACGCGCCACCGGATCTCGATCTAAGGAGCCCCGCAGCGATGAGCGAGAACAAGCTGGCCGGGCAGTTCTTCGACGCCGCGATCGGGCTGCTGCAGCGGGTGCGCGACGAGGAGGCCGAGCACATCGCGGCCGCGGCGGCCCTGCTCGCCGACACCGTGGCGGACGGCGGCCGGCTCTTCGTCTTCGGCGCCGGCCACTCCTCGCTCCCCGCCCAGGACGTCGTCTACCGCGCGGGCGGCCTCGCCCTGATCAACCTCCTCGCCGTGCCCGGCGTCGTCGGCCTCGACGTCGTCCCGGCCACGCTCGGCAGCGCCCTGGAGCGCGTCGACGGCCTGGCCGGGGCGGTCCTCGACACCAGCCCCGTCCGGGCCGGCGACGTCCTGGTCGTCATCTCCCTCTCCGGCCGCAACTCCCTGCCCGTCGAGATGGCCATGAACGCCCGCGCGCTCGGCGTGCGCGTCATCGGCGTCACCTCCCTCGCCTACGCCGAGCACACCAAGTCCCGGCACGCCTCCGGCACGTTCCTGAAGGACCACTGCGACCTCGTCATCGACAGCAAGATCCGCGTCGGGGACGCGGAGCTCACGGCGGACGGCATCGCGGCCCCCTTCGGCCCCGCGTCGACGGTCGTCACCAGCGCGCTGATGCAGGCCGTCGTCGCGGCCGCCGCGGGCGAACTCGCCGCCCGCGGCACCGAGCCGCCGATGCTCCGCTCCGGCAACGTCGACGGGGGGCACGACTGGAACGGGCGGGTGCTGGACGAGAACCGGGACCGGATCTTCTTCCGGCACTAGCGCCGCAAGGGCACTGGCACCGCTAGGGCACTGGCCCCGCAAGGGCACCAGCACGGCAAGGGCACCAGCACCGCCGGGCGCACATAAGATCATCGGCAAGCGCCGCGCGAGGGGGTTGCCGTATGAACGCAACGAACGTCCGCCACGACTGTCACGACTATTTCGCCGACGTCCGCGACGGCCACAGCCCGGAGCGCCCCAAGGCGCTGTGGCGCACGTCGCCGGAGACCGGCACGTGGGAGTACTGGTCGACCATCGACTGGGCCTGGCGGCAGGCCGGGGAGCGGCGCCCGGTGACCTCGGCTCCCGCCCGCGAGGACCTGGCGCCCCTGGACGTGCGGGCCGCCGAGCGGCTGCAGGGGGACCGGCAGGGGTGGGTGGAGTACTGGGCGGACTCCAACAGCGTGGTCCGGCGGCGGTTCAGCCCGGAAAGGGTGCACTGCCAGTACTCGAATGACCGCCGGCTGTGGACGGGCGCGTCGGTTCTCTCCGACCCGGACGGGTCGACATGGGGATACTCCCGCACCACACGGGAGAAGGCCGACGCCTTCCTCGAAGAGCTCAAGGGCCGCCCCGGCCTCACCGAGATCGGGGAGAGCGGCCCGCACTCGCCCCGCCCCTTCGACGCCTTCCGCTACTTCGTCGCCGGGGACGAAGGAGAGGCGCCACAGGGGCTGTGGCGGCTGGACGCGGACGGCTTGTGGCAGTACTTCTCGGCGCGCGAATGGGGCTGGTTCCCCGAATTCTGGGGGTACCACTACATACCCAGGACGCCCGCCGCGTCGATGGACCTGACGGAAGTCCCCGCCCGGCGCGCCCGGGAGCTCGAGGCCGACCGGGACGTCTGGGTGACGGACTACTGGCTGTACTGGCGCTTCGACAACGAGCACGCCAAGGGCGCGCCTCCCGACGGAGTGGCCCGGCGGTACAGCGACGCCCGGAGCTGGTGGGAGGAGCTCTTCGCCGGCAAGGCCTGGCACGAGACCGACGTGGTACGCCGCTTCCCCGACTACCGCGACCACTCCGTCTACCCGTGGATCGAGAAGACCGACCGGGCGACCGCCGAAGCCACCCTCGCCGGCCTCTTCGGCCTGACCGGCGTCATCGAGCCCTGATCCCTGATCCCTGACCCCTGACCTCTGATCCCTGACCTCTGATCCCTAGGACGCCCCCGCCGGCCCCGCCAGGTCGATCGACGCCGCCACCCGGCACGCGATGTCCTCCGCGTACGTCGCGTCCGAGCGGTCGAACGGGCGGCGGGACGGGCCGCGGAGGAAGGTCACCGCGCCGAGCGTCCGCCCGCGGCTGCGCAGGGCCGTGGCGAGGGCGTGGACGGTGCCCTCGGGCCACTTGCGGGCGCCGGCCCAGGTCTCCGTGCAGTCGGAGGCCGCGCGGACCGAGCCGCAGCGCTCGACGGCCTGCAGGGCCGGGTGCCCGTCCGGGTAGGGCACGGGCAGGCCGCCGCGGCCCGTCGCCGGGCAGGGACCCGGCGTGCCGGCGGGCGTGGCCGTGGCCCTGACCAGCCGGACCGGGGGGTCGGGCGTCGCCTGCGGCTCGGGGAGCAGGTCGATCAGGGCGTGGTCGGCGAAGCCCGCGAGGGCGAAGTCCAGGTAGAGGGAGGCCGCTTCCATGGGGCCCTCGCACTCGGCGACGGCGCGGCCCGCCCGGTGCAGCTGGCTCGCGCGGAAGCGCAGCCGGGCGCTGTCCTGCTCGGTGAGGCGGGCGGCGGTGACGTCCAGGAAGAGCCAGGCGACGCCCAGCGGCACCGGTTCCTCGGCGAGCGGCGAGGCCAGCCGCACGAAGCCGCTGCGCCAGCAGCGCCGCTCGGGCGGGGCGCCGCCCTGGTCGCGCAGGGTGACCCACAGGTCGGTGGGCGCGGGCGGGGCGCCCGCCGCGAGGACGTGCTGAAGGGCCCCTTCGACCTCTTCGACGCCCTGCTCCAGCAGCTCGCCGAGCGGCCGGCCGAGGAGCGCGGTGCGGCCCGTGCGCAGGGCCCGCGCGGCGTGGGCGTTGGCGAGGGCGGGCCGCAGGTCGGCGTCGACGAGGACGACGCCCCACGACGCGTCCCCGAAGAGGGCCTCGCTGAGCGCGATGGAGCGCTCCAGGTCGATCTGGGTGTGCACCTCGCTGAACGCGCAGTACACCCCCGCGGGCCGCTCGCCCGCGCCCGGCAGGGCCGACAGCTGGGTGCGCACCAGCACCCGCCCGCCGTCCTTGGTGAGCAGCGCGAACTCGTGGACGTGCCGCCCGGGGGCGGCCATCGCCTCGTCCAGCCGGGCGGCGACCTCGGCGGCGTCGGCGGGGCGTACGGCCCAGCCGGCGAGGCCCTGCCGGCCGACGGCCTCGGCCGCGGTCCAGCCCAGTATCCGTTCGGCCTCGCGGTTCCAGTGGGTGACCGTGCCGTCGGCGCCGAAGGCGCACAGCGCGGTGTCCATGCCGTCCAGAAGCGCCGCGAGGAGGCCGGAGTCGTCGCTGTCGGGGGCCCGTTCGGAGGGTCGTTCGGAAGCGCTTCCGGCGCTGCCGCCGGCTTCCCCGCCGCCGGGCGCCGGGATCGCCGGGCGGGCAGGGCCTGGCCTGTGTGGTGCGGTCACGAGGTACCCCCAGCTGGACGCGTCTGCATGTCCTGCACGACGGGTCATTCAACTCGACCGTGATGGGCACCACACCGTCTTCGGGAAAATCGTTGCCCACCGGAAATTCGGTTGTCGCTCACCCGCACGCTTCCTAGGGTGGTGCGCACACGAGAAGGGAGGTGGTTCGGGACATGGTTTCATTCCGGACGCGTGAGGTGACTGCGGGCTAGCGCCCGTCGTCGCGCCAAGCGCAACGCCGGGGCCTCCCAGGCTGCAGCTGGGGGATCCGCCGGCCAATCCCAAGCAGTCACCCGATCCGTGGGCCGCCGAGTCGTCCGCTCGGCACCGCCGCGCCCCAGGGCGCGGCGGTAACCGGCCCACGGATCGTCTGCTTTATCGCTTTATCGCCTTTACCGGCCTTAGGGGACTACTGGCCCTACGGACTACCGCCCTTACGGGCCACCGGCCTTAGGGACCACCGGCCTTACGGACTGAGGCGCTCCACGCGCCAGCCCTCGCCGCCATCGCCACCCGCGCCGCCCTCTCCGCCTTCCCGCACATACCGCAGCCGGTCGTGCAGCCGGTTCTCGCGTCCCTGCCAGAACTCCACGCTCTCCGCGGTCACGCGATAGCCGCCCCAGCCCGTCGGGACAGGCACCGGCTCGCCCTCCGGGTAGCGGGCGAGCAGCCGCTCGTACGCGGCGTCGATCTCCTCGCGGGAGGCGACCACGGCCGACTGGGCGCTCGCCCAGGCGCCCAGCTGGGAGCCGCGCGGCCGCGAGTGGAAGTACACGGCGGTCTCGGCCGGGTCCACGCGCTCGGCCGTGCCGGCGACGATGACCTGACGGCCGATCGGGTGCCAGGGGAAGAGCAGCGAGACGTACGGGTTGCGCGCGAGGTCGGCGGCCTTGCGGGAGCCGTAGTTGGTGTAGAAGACGAAGCCGCGGTGGTCGTAGCCCTTGAGGAGCACGGTCCGGGAGCTGGGCCGGCCGGCCGCGTCGGCGGTGGACACGACCATGGCGTTGGGCTCCCGCAGCCCGGCGGCGAACACCTCGGCGAACCAGATCGCGAACTGCTCGTACGGATCGGGGGCGAGGTCCGCCTCCGAGAGGCCCTCGGAGCGGTACTGCTCGCGCATGGCTGCGGCGTCCAGCGCGCCGCCGTGGAACTCGGGAGCGGGGAACTCGTCGGCATGGGTCACGGCCCCATCCTGTCAGCAGCCGCGCCCGGGCAGCAGAGGTATCTGCCCCCGGCCGCCCCTCCGTAACCCTCCCGCGGCCAAAACCCCCACTGTGCCGGACATCACCTTTCGCCGCATGTGGCGAACCCCCCAAAATCGCAGGGCGGGAAGCTGTGGTACCCGCACATCACCGGCTATCGTTTCCGGCCGGAATCCGGAACGAGCCCGCCCGTCAGGGGTCCGGGCGCGGAACCGGGTGAAGACCCGCCGCACGGGGCATGACCCGGTTGACCGGTGACGGGCCGCGATGCCGTACGCAGCGACGCACGGACAGCGGGCCGCATCAGGCTGCAGCCGCGCCCGACCGGGCCTTACGCCCCAGCTGTCGCACACGTCACGAGGAGCCGCCTGATGTCCGACTTCGTACCCGGACTCGAAGGAGTCGTCGCGTTCGAGACGGAGATCGCCGAACCCGACAAGGAAGGCGGTGCCCTCCGCTACCGCGGCGTCGACATCGAGGACCTGGTCGGCCAGGTGTCCTTCGGCAACGTCTGGGGCCTGCTGGTCGACGGCTCGTTCAACCCCGGCCTGCCGCCCGCCGAGCCCTTCCCGATCCCCGTCCACTCGGGTGACATCCGCGTCGACGTCCAGTCCGCGCTCGCGATGCTCGCCCCCGTGTGGGGCCTCAAGCCGCTCCTCGACATCGACGAGGCCACCGCCCGCGACAACCTCGCCCGCGCCGCCGTCATGGCCCTGTCCTACGTCGCCCAGTCGGCGCGCGGCCAGGGCCTGCCGATGGTGCCGCAGCGCGAGATCGACAAGGCGGAGACCGTCGTCGAGCGCTTCATGAAGCGCTGGCGCGGCGAGCCCGACCCCAAGCACGTCAAGGCCGTCGACGCCTACTGGACGTCCGCCGCCGAGCACGGCATGAACGCCTCCACGTTCACGGCCCGCGTCATCGCCTCCACCGGCGCGGACGTGGCCGCGGCGCTCTCCGGCGCGGTCGGCGCCATGTCCGGCCCGCTGCACGGCGGGGCGCCGTCCCGCGTCCTCGGCATGATCGAGGAGATCGAGCGCACGGGCGACGCCGCCGCGTACGTCAGGCGCGCCCTGGACAACGGCGAGCGCCTCATGGGCTTCGGCCACCGCGTCTACCGCGCGGAGGACCCGCGCGCCCGCGTCCTGCGCCGCACGGCCCGCGAGCTGGCCGCCCCGCGCTACGAGGTCGCCGAGGCCCTGGAGAAGGCGGCCCTGGAGGAGCTCCACAACCGCCGCCCGGACCGCGTCCTCGCCACGAACGTCGAGTTCTGGGCGGCCATCGTCCTGGACTTCGCCGAGGTCCCGGCGCACATGTTCACCTCGATGTTCACGTGCGCCCGCACGGCGGGCTGGAGCGCGCACATCCTGGAACAGAAGCGCACGGGCCGCCTGGTCCGCCCCTCGGCCCGCTACGTCGGCCCGGGCCCCCGCGACCCGCGCGAGGTCGACGGCTTCGCGGACATCGTGGGCAAGGCGACGGTGGGAGGCTGACCGGTCGCGCCCCCCTCACAGCAACCCGCTGAGGACGTCCGTCCAGTGCTTCACCAGGCGTTCCCGGCGGGTGCTGTCGTCCGTCAGCAGAGTTGCGAGACCCAGCCCCCGGCACATGTCCAGGAAGCCTTGAACGGTTTCACGGACGCCGGGGCGGCGCTCGTCGGCGCCGAGGAGTTCCACCGCCATGCGGTGGACCTCGCGGCCGACGCGCGCCTCCAGTTCCGTCACCGGGTCCCGTAGCGCGTCGTCGTTCGCGGCGGCCACCCACAGGTGCAGGGCGGCGCGGAACAGCGGTCCCGTGCAGAGGTCCACGAGCTGGCCGACGGCCATGTGCGTACGGGCCGGGCCGGTGATCAGCTGCACCTGGGGCAGCAGGTCCCGCACGGCCGCCGACCGCTGCTCGGCCACGTACTCGACGGCCGCCGTGAAGAGCTCCTCGCGGGTGCGGAAGTGGTGCTGGGCGGCTCCGCGCGAGACGCCGGCGCGCTCGGCGACGACGGAGACCGTGGAGCCGGCCCAGCCGCGTTCGGCGAGGCAGGCGATCGCCGCCTCCAGGAGCCGCTGCCGCGTGGCGCGGCTGCGGTCCTGCTTGGGCAGGCTCAGCGGGCCCATACCGGCTCCCTGCGCTCCAGAAAGGCGGTCATGCCCTCACGGGCCTCCGCCGAGGCGAAGAGCCGTGCGGACAGGGCTACCAGCTCCTCCTCGTCCCGCTCGAAGGCCCGCCGCACATCCGCCGTGGCCAGCGCCTTCGACGCGGCGAGCCCCTGCGGCGAGCCGCGCCGCAGCCCGTCCAGGATCGCCTCCAGCTCCCGCTCCCCGGCCGTGACGAGCCCGATCCGCACGGCCTCCGCGACCCCGAACCGCTCGCCGGTCAGGTAGTAGCGGGCCGCGGCACGCCCGTCGAGGCGCGGCAGCAGCGGCAGCGATATCACCGCGGGCGCGAGCCCGAGCCGGGCCTCGGTGAAGGCGAACGTGGCCGCCTCGCCCGCCACGGAGATGTCACAGGCGCCCAGCAGCCCCAGACCACCCGCCCGGGCATGGCCGTTCACGCGCGCCACGACCGGCTTGCCCAGCCCGACCACGGTGCGCATGAGCCGTACGAGCGCCCGCGGCCCGTCCGGACCCGCCTCCGTCAGATCGGCGCCCGAACAGAAGGTGTTGCCGGTGTGGGTCAGCAGTACGGCGCGCACGCCACCATCGCGCTCCGCCTCGTCCAGCCCCTCCAGCAGCTCGGCGACGAGCCGGGACGACAGGGCGTTGCGGTTGTGCGGGGAGTCCAGGGTGAGGGTGGTGATGCCGTGCTCGGAGGAGCGGCGGACCAGCGTCACAGAAAGCCACCTTTCTCGGTACTCAGTACGACTTGGGCAGGCCCAGCGTCGTGTGCGACACGTAGTTGAGGATCATCTCCCGGCTGACCGGGGCGATCCGCGCCACCCGCACCGCGGTGAGCAGGGACGCGAGCCCGTACTCGCTCGCCAGCCCGTTTCCGCCGAGGGTGTGCACAGCCTGGTCGACGGCACGGACGGCGGCCTCGGCGGCCGCGTACTTGGCCATGTTGGCCGCCTCGCCCGCGCCCATGTCGTCGCCGGCGTCGTAGAGATGGGCCGCCTTGAGCATCATCAGCCGGGCGAGCTCCACCTCGATGTGCGACCGGGCCAGGGGATGCGCGACGGCCTGGTGGGCACCGATGGGCTCGCGCCAGACGGTGCGCGTGCGGGCGTAGCCGACGGCGCGGGCCAGGGCGTAGCGGGCCATGCCGAGGGCGAAGGCGGCGGTCATGATGCGCTCGGGGTTGAGACCGGCGAAAAGCTGGAGGAGCCCGGCGTCCTCATCACCGACGAGCGCATCGCCGGCCAGCCGCACGTCTTCGAAGACGAGCTCGAACTGTTTCTCGGCAGCGGCGAGTTCCATGGGAATGACGCTCCTCGAAAACCCCGGAGCGTCCCTGTCCACCACGAACAGACACGGCTTGAGGGCTCCCGTGCGCCTGTCCTCCGTGCGCCCCACGATCAGCGTCGCGTCCGCGATGTCCACCCCCGAAATGAACACCTTGCGGCCATTGAGCACCCACCCTTCTCCCTCCCGCCGCGCGGTCGTCGTGATGCGGTGGGAATTGGAACCCGCCTCGGCCTCGGTGATGCCGAAGGCCATCCGGACCGTCCCGGCGGCAATGCCCGGAAGCCACTTCCGCTTCTGCGCCTCGGTGCCGAAGCGGGCGATCACGGTGCCGCATATGGCGGGCGAGACGACCATCATCAGCAGGGGGCAGCCCGCGGCACCGAGCTCTTCCAGGACGATGGCGAGCTCGGCCATGCCGCGGCCGCCGCCCCCGTACTCCTCGGGAAGGTTCACCCCCAGATACCCCAGCGCGCCGGCCTCGGCCCACAGCTCCTCAGTGGCGCCGCAGCGCCCGTAGCGCTTGCCGAGCGCGGCGACGGCGGCGCGCAGGTCACGGTGCTCCTGGGTTTCGGTGAAGCTCATGGCGTCAGCTCCTCGACGACAGCAAGCAGGGACCCGACCTCGACCTGACGGCCGGGGACGGCGTGCAGGGCGGTGAGCGTGCCGGTGGCCGGCGAGACGATGCGGTGCTCCATCTTCATGGCCTCCAGCCACAGCAACGCCTGCCCGGCGCGGACTTCACCGCCCTCGGCGACCCCCTCCGCGATACGGACCACCGTGCCGGGCATGGGAGCCAGGAGGGATCCCGGTTCCGGCGGGGCGGCGGCGTGGCCGGGGAAGCGGGGCAGGAGCGTGAAGGCATGGGCGCCCCACGGCGTGTCCACGTAGACGTGGTCGCCGTACGCGGCCACGTCGTAGCGGGCACGGAGGCCGCGCGTCTCCAGCACCACGTGCTCGCGGGACGCCTCCAGAAGACGGACACTCTCTCCGGCCTCCAGGCCGTGCCGGGTGAGGCGGTACCGCACGGTGTGCTCCTCGCCGTCCGGTTCGGAGCGGTAGCGCTTCTCCTGCGGCTGCGAGGGGAGGTTGCGCCAGCCGCCGAAGCGGGAGCGGCCTTGAGCGTCGGCGACGGCCGCGGCGAGGGCGGCGGTTTCGACGCCGTCCCGGCGACCGGTGAGCTCGCCCAAGTGCCGCTCGTAGAAAGACGTGTCCATACGCCCTTGGACGAACTCCTCATGCCTGAGCGAGCGTACAAGGAGATCGCGGTTGGTCACCGGACCGTGGATGCGGGCGCGCTCCAGCGCGTGGCTCAGCAGCCGGACGGCCTCCGGCCGGCTGGGGGCCCAGGCGATGACTTTCGCCAGGAGTGGGTCGTAGTAGGGGGTGACGGTGTCCCCGGCAGCGACCCCTGCGTCTACGCGGACGTATCCCGCGCCTTCGGCACGGCTTTCGGCCCACCCACCCGCCCGTTGAGGTAATGCGGATGGTTGCCCATGAGAG
>NZ_JBPQTW010000121.1:0-20571 GCF_051386535.1 Streptomyces sp. URMC 127 | reverse complement strand
GGCCTGCG
Source organism: Streptomyces sp. URMC 127 (assembly GCF_051386535.1). Classification (NCBI taxonomy): domain Bacteria; kingdom Bacillati; phylum Actinomycetota; class Actinomycetes; order Kitasatosporales; family Streptomycetaceae; genus Streptomyces; species Streptomyces sp. URMC 127. The sequence continues at coordinate 20,563 of NZ_JBPQTW010000121.1, read as the reverse complement.
GCGCGGGCTCCGGGGCGGGCCGCCGGCGCGCGGGCTCGGGGTCCGCGGCCGGGCGCGGGGGCGGCGGCGCGACGGCGCGGGCCATGCCGCGCACGACGGCCTCGTTGATGGCCGCGGCCGTCTCCCAGGCCCGCTCCAGGCCCTGGTCCTCGAGCATCGCGGCGAGCCCGCCCGCGTACCCCTGGCCGACGGCCCGCACCTTCCAGGCGCCCTGCCTGCGGTAGAGCTCCAGCGCGACGACCGCGGACTCCGCGCCGAGGTCGGTGATCGTGTACGTGGCGATCTCCGTCCCGTCCAGGCCGGTGACGGCGACGAACGGCGCGGCCAGCGCCCCGAAGGAGGTCGGCCCGCCGGCTCCGGCGGGCAGCGCGAGCAGCACGTGGACGCGGTGCACGTCCTCGGGGAGGGCGTCCAGGTCGACGGCGAGCCGGTGGTCGGCCGCGGCCTGCCGGGACACCTCCAGGCCGGGCAGGCGGTGCGAGGCGGGGTGCGCGATCCGGTCGGCGCCGGGCACCTTGCCGTCGGCACCGGCGAGCGTGGCGCCCGCGACGACGGGACCTCCCGCGGACACCCGGATCTCCAGGCGGGTCCCGGACAGCGGGTGGTTCTGCCCCCGCACCAGCTCGGCCGTCATTGCTGCGCCCCCTCGTGGTTCGTGCTCGTGCTGCGCTCGTCGCGTTGTGCGCTCGTCGTGCCCGCGGGCCCGGCGGAAGCGCTCTCCGCCGGGCCCGGGATGTGTGTCAGGACGCTTTGGCCTACAGGCTCGGCAGGATCGCCGGCATGAGGTCCTGGAAGGTCTTGCCGTTGGCGGGCGTGCCGATGGCGGTCATCGCCCAGCCGCTGCCGGACCGGTGCACCTTCGCCATGATCTGCGCGGTGTACGGGCCGCCGCCGTCGAGGGTGTAGCGGGCGAGCTCCTGGCCGTTGGTCTCGTCGACCAGGCGGCAGAAGGCGTTCTGCACCTCGGAGAACGTCTGGCCGGTGAAGGAGTTCACCGTGAAGACGATCTGGTCGATGTGCACGGGAACGCGCTGCAGGTCGACGAGGATGGCCTCGTCGTCGCCGCCCGTGCCGGCGCCGCCGACCAGGTTGTCACCGGTGTGGCGGACCGAGCCGTCGTCGCTGACCAGGTGGCGGAAGAAGACCACGTCCACCGGCTGGCCGCCGGCGAACAGCACCGCCGAGGCGTCGAGGTCGATCTCCCTCGTGCGCGACCCGAACAGTCCGCGGCGGGGGGCGGCCTGCCAGCCCAGCCCCATCCGCACGGCGGTCAGGGTGCCCCCGTCTGCCTTCTGGAGGCTGATGCCCTGACCCTTGGACAAGTTGACCGTCACGCGCAGTCCCTTCTCGTTCTATCCCCGTGGGCCGGGCGTCCGCACGGCCTCCGCCCCGACCCTACGCACGGACCCTGACCGCACACGAATCCAGGCGGGATTTGTGGCGGTCTTGCAACATCCGGGCCCGCATCCCGCGGCGGAGGGTGCCGGAGCGTCAGGCGAGGCCGGCCTCCTTCATCTGCCGCAGCTCCTTCTTGAGCTCGCTCACCTCGTCGCGCAGCCGGGCGGCGACCTCGAACTGCAGCTCCGCGGCCGCGGCCCGCATGCGGTCGGTCATGTCCTCGATCTGCTGGGCCAGTTCGGCGGCGGGCTTGTCCGTCACCACGGCGCCGGCCTTCGCCTTGGCGCCCTTGCCGGCCTTCGCGCCCTTCGCGGCCTTGCCGGCCGGGGCGGTGGGCACCGGCGCCTTGCCTTTGGCGCCCTTGTCGCGGTAGCCCGAGCCCAGCAGCTCCTGGGTGTCGATCTCCTCGCGGGCGAGGGTCGCCACGATGTCGCCGATCTTCTTGCGCAGGGGCTGGGGGTCGATGCCCCGCTCCTTGTTGTACGCGATCTGCTTCGCGCGGCGGCGGTTGGTCTCCTCGATGGCCTTCTCCATCGCCGGGGTGACCTTGTCGGCGTACATGTGCACCTGGCCGGAGACGTTGCGCGCCGCACGGCCGATGGTCTGGATGAGGGACGTGCCCGAGCGCAGGAACCCCTCCTTGTCGGCGTCCAGGATGGCGACGAGGGACACCTCGGGCAGGTCGAGGCCCTCGCGCAGCAGGTTGATGCCGACCAGGACGTCGTACTCGCCGGCCCGCAGCTCGCGCAGCAGCTCCACCCGGCGCAGCGTGTCGACGTCGCTGTGCAGGTAGCGGACCTGGATGCCGAGCTCCAGGAAGTAGTCCGTGAGGTCCTCGGCCATCTTCTTGGTGAGGGTGGTGACCAGGACCCGCTCGTCCTTCTCGGTGCGCTTGCGGATCTCGTGCACCAGGTCGTCGATCTGGCCCTCGGTCGGCTTCACGACGACCTCGGGGTCGACGAGGCCGGTCGGGCGGATGATCTGCTCCACGAAGCCGTCGGAGCGCGAGAGCTCGTAATTGCCCGGCGTCGCCGAGAGGTAGACCGTCTGGCCGATGCGCTCGGTGAACTCCTCCCACTTCAGCGGGCGGTTGTCCATGGCCGACGGCAGCCGGAAGCCGTGCTCGACGAGCGTGCGCTTGCGCGAGGCGTCGCCCTCGTACATGGCGCCGATCTGCGGGACGGTGACGTGCGACTCGTCGATGACGAGGAGGAAGTCCTCCGGGAAGTAGTCCAGGAGGGTGTTGGGCGGGGAGCCGGGCTCGCGGCCGTCCATGTGCAGCGAGTAGTTCTCGATGCCCGAGCAGGAGCCGATCTGACGCATCATCTCGATGTCGTACGTGGTGCGCATGCGCAGCCGCTGCGCCTCCAGGAGCTTGCCCTGCTTCTCCATCCTGGCGAGCGTCTCCGCAAGCTCCGCCTCGATGCCGGCGACGGCCTTCTCCATGCGCTCGGCGCCGGCGATGTAGTGGCTGGCGGGGAAGACGTACAGCTCCTGGTCCTCGGAGAGGACCTCGCCGGTGAGCGGGTGGAGCGTGGAGAGCGCCTCGATCTCGTCGCCGAACATCTCGATGCGGACGGCGAGCTCCTCGTAGACCGGGAAGATCTCGATGGTGTCGCCCCGGACGCGGAAGGTGCCGCGGGTGAAGGCGAGGTCGTTGCGGGTGTACTGGATCTCCACGAAGCGGCGCAGCAGCTCGTCGCGGTCGATCTCCTGGCCGGTCTTCAGCGGCACCATGCGGTCCACGTACTCCTGGGGGGTGCCCAGGCCGTAGATGCAGGAGACCGAGGCCACCACCACGACGTCACGCCGGGTGAGCAGGGAGTTGGTGGCGGAGTGGCGCAGCCGCTCCACCTCCTCGTTGATCGAGGAATCCTTCTCGATGTACGTGTCCGACTGCGGAACGTAGGCCTCGGGCTGGTAGTAGTCGTAGTACGAGACGAAGTACTCGACGGCATTGTTGGGCAGGAGCTCGCGGAACTCGTTGGCGAGCTGGGCCGCCAGGGTCTTGTTCGGCGCCATGACGAGCGTCGGCCGCTGGAGCCTCTCGATCATCCACGCGGTGGTCGCGGACTTGCCGGTGCCGGTGGCACCGAGGAGGACGACGTCCTTCTCACCTGCGCGGATGCGTCGCTCCAGCTCGGCGATGGCCGCCGGCTGGTCACCGCTGGGCTGGAAGGGGCTGACGACCTCGAAAGGCGCCACCTTGCGTTCGATCTTCGATACGGGCCGCATGGGACCACGGTACGACCCGCCACTGACAACGGGCGGGCACCCGCCGCCCGGCCCCCGTCCGCGGGGCGGGCGGCGGGCCGGCCCGGCGGGCCCGCCGGCCGGGGTCCCGGTGGAGGGCGGCCTCCGGGATGCGGAGACCGCCTTCCGGCGTGCGTCCGCCGTGCCGCCGTCGCGTACTTGGCGTATGCGGCGTACTTGTCTGCGGCAGGCCCGTCCCGTACACCAGGGGCCGGGGCGCCGCACGCGTCCGCGCCCGTCCGTGTCCAGACGCCGCGAGGAGCCCTGATGCGCATCCGCCCCGTCTCCGCCGTGACCAGCGCGCTGCTCGGCCTGTCGGCGCTCCTCCTCGCCGCCGCTCCCCCGGCCCCGGCGGCCGCACCGGCCGCACCGGCCGCGAAGCTCTCGCAGGCGGGCGCACCGCTTGCGATCGGCCACCGCGGGGTGCCGGTCCGGGCCCCGGAGAACACGCTGGCCTCGGTCGACGAGGCGGCCGACCTGGGAATCACCTGGGTGGAGAACGACGTGCAGCGCACCAAGGACGGCGCCCTGATCGTCATGCACGACACCACCCTGGCGCGCACCACCGACGCCCGGCGCCGCTACCCGGGCCGCGCCCCCTGGAAGATCGCCGACTTCACGCTGGCCGAGATCCAGAAGCTCGACGCGGGCAGCTGGTACGACCGCGGGTTCGCGGGCGAGCGGGTGCCCACGCTGCGGCGCTACCTGCAGCGCGTGGACCACAACCGGCAGAAGCTGCTGCTGGAGGTCAAGGCTCCCGAGCTGTACCCGGGCATCGAGCGGCAGCTGGCGGCGGAGCTGCAGCGCGCGGGCTGGCTCAATGCCCGGCACGTGCGGAGCTCCCTCGTCGTGCAGTCCTTCAGCGCCGCTTCCCTCAAGGCCTTCCACCGGGTGCGGCCGGACGTGAAGACGGCCTTCCTGGGTGCCCCCAAGCCCGCGGAGCTGCGGTCGTACGCCGCGTTCGCCGACCAGATCAACCCGCACCACAAGAGCGTCACCGCCGCCTACGTACGGGCAGTGCACGCCGTGCGCGGAGCGCACGGGCGGCGGCTGGAGGTGTCCGCCTGGACGGTGGACAACGGCGACCGGGCCGTGGCGCTGGCCCGCATGGGGGTCGACGGCATCATCAGCAACGCCCCGCACGTGGTCGAGGAGGCCCTGGAGGAGGCGGCGGACGAGCAGGAGGACGAGGAGGACGGCGCCGACGGCGCTCTGTCGCTCCTGAGCTTCCTGGGGCTGTAGGGGCGCTGCCGGGGGCCTGCGGATGCGCGGGCGGCCCTGCCTCCGTGGCCCGCGGCCGGGCCCGGCGGCCCACCGGATCACATGATCGTGGATCACTTGTCCGGCCGGGCCCCCGGCCGTCACCCGAACGGCCTACGCTGGCCCCATGACGGACCTCGAACCGGCCGCCGCCGCTGCCGCCCCGCCCCGGCCGCAGGAGTGGGCGTGGGAGACGGTCGGCACTTCCATCGGCCCGCTGGGGATCGCGGCGACGCCCAGGGGCCTGCTGCAGGTGATCTTCCGGGCCGGGCCGGCGGAGACGGAGTCGGCCGTGGCCGCGCTCACCCGCCGCATGGGAACCGCCCCGGTGACCGGCCCGTGCGCCGCGCGGGAGGTCCTCGACCGGGCGTCGGCCGAGCTCACGGCCTATTTCGCCGGCCGCGGCACGGCCTTCTCGGTCCCGCTGGACTGGTCGCTGACCTCGGGGTTCAACCGCCTCGTGCTGCGCGAGCTGGCCGCCGGCGTCCCGTACGGGACCGTGGTCAGCTACCAGGACCTGGCCGACCGCGTGGGCGAGCGCGGGGCGGCCCGGGCCGTGGGCGTGGCCATGGGGAGCAATCCGCTGCCGGTCGTGGTGCCGTGCCACCGCGTCATCGAGAGCAACGGCGGCCTGGGCGGGTTCGGCAGCGGCCTGGAGATCAAGCGCGCGCTCCTGTCCCTCGAAGGAGTGCTTCCGGAGCCCCTTTTCTAACTCTTTCTGACTCTTCGTCTGACGGCCGCAGCGCTCGGGCGGATGAGCGAGGGCCGATTGTCAGTGGCAGCCCCTAGCGTGCTCGGCACGGAGATCGGCCGGCGTGGCCGACGGACGGGGAAGAGGGGCTGTGCCATGGCGGGAGAGACGACGTACCTGGAGCTGTCGCAGGACGGCGGCGGGGCGCACAAGTTCTACGAGGTCACGGTCGCCGGCACGTCGGTGACGGTCCGCTACGGCCGCATCGGCGCCGCCGGCCAGACCCAGACGTCCTCGTTCCCGAGCGTGGAGAGGGCCCGGGCCGCGGCGGCGAAGAAGGTCGGCGAGAAGGTCCGCAAGGGCTACGCCCCGGCCGTGGCCGGGCAGCGCGCCGCCCGCCCGGTGACGCGCCGTCAGGTCGACTCGGCGCCGTCGACCGCGCGGGCCGTGGCCCCGGTGCTGTGGCGCTTCGACACCGGCTCGGCCGCGTTCGGCATCCACGTGGACGAGGACCGCTGCTGGGTCGGCAACCAGGCGGGGCACGTCCACACCCTCGGCCACGACGGCGAGGTCTTCGCCCGCTACCAGCTGCCCGCCGGCGTCAAGTGCCTGGTGGCCGACGACTTCTGGATCTACGCGGGGTGCGACGACGGCACGGTCTACGACCTGTCCTCCAAGCTGCCCTTCGCCGCCTACGAGATCTCCTCCGACGTCGACATCTTCTGGCTCGACATCCGCGAGGGCATCCTCGACGTCGCCGACCGCAACGGCAGGCTGACCGTCATCGACCACGAGGACGAGCACCAGTGGTCGCGCAAGAGCAGCGGCGACCACGCCTGGATGGTCCGGCGCGACGAGCGCGCCGTCTACCACGGCCACTCGCGCGGCGTGACCGCCTACGCCCAGGACGGCAGCGGCGAGCTGTGGCACACCCCCACCTCCGGCTCGGTGCTGTTCGGCTGGCAGGAGGACCACGCCGTCTACGCCGGCACCAACCGCCGGGTCGTCCAGCGCCTGTCCAAGGCCACGGGCGCCGTCGAGGCCACCTACCCCTGCGACACCGTGGTCTACTCCTGCGCCACCTCCCCCGGCGGCCGCTACGTCTTCGCGGGCGACTCCGCCTCGTCGGTGTACTGCTTCGCGGCGGACGGCACCCGGCTGTGGAAGCTCGGCACGGGCAGCGGTTCGGCGCTGTCCATGCAGTACTGGAACGAGAAGCTGTACATGGTCACCACGGACGGCGCGCTGGTCTGCGTCGACGCCAGCGACGGGGCCGTCGCCGCGGCCCAGGCGGGCAACGTCCCGGTGCCGGTGGACGTCAAGTCGGCCGCGGCCGTGCCCACGTACACCCCGTCCCGCACCCTCGCCACGGTGAGCGCGGCGCCCGCGGCCGGAATCGTCGTCGAGTGCGTCCAGGAAGGCGGCCGGCTGCGGGTCCACGTCGTCTCCGACGGCTACGACCCCACCTGGAACGTCCAGTTCCCCCGGCACATACGCGAGGCCGGCGCCCGCTACGTCATCGACGCCCTCGCCCCCGCGGCAGGCGGCTTCTACCGCGTGCGGGGCGAGATCCGGCGCCTGGTCTGAGCCCGGCGGCCCGGCCGCGCGAGGGCGCCTCCCACCCGCGTTCACCTTCACCCGCCTTCGCCCCTGCGGGGGGATGCTGGAGACAGAGGTGCATTGCCATGCGTACCGGAAACGAACCGATCACGGCCCGCAGCCCCTTGCGGCTGCGCTGCGGCCTGGCGGCCTGGGGCCTGGTCTGGGCCGTCGCGGGCACCGTGCTCTTCGCGGTCACCGGCCACCCCGGCTGGGCGCTCGCCTGCGGGGTCCTGGTGGCCGTGACCGCCGTCGACCTCTCCCTGGTGATCCGGCACATCCGGCAGGGGCCGCACTTCCAGCCCGGCCGGGACGTCCCGCCCTACCGGCCGGTCAGCAACCGCCGGGACGCCTGGGAGGGGCGCGTCCCGCGGGACGACGAGCGGGGGCCGCATCCGTAACGGCCCTCCTCGTCCGCAGCGGCTCGTATCATCCGCAGCGGCCCTGATCGCCGCCCCGGTCCCGGCCGCCGGGGCCGCTCTCAGCCCGGCTGTGCTCCTGCCGCCGAGAGACCGAAGTCGGCGCCGGAGATGCCGGCCAGTTCACCGACGATCCGCAGCAGGGGCGTGCGCAGCTCGGTGAGGGCCGCCCGCATGGCCGGGGCGTCCGCCCACGCCTCCTCGTGGGCGACCGGGCTCGTGCCCTCCGGGCGGAGCGCCTCGTGGGCGGCCAGCCGCGGGTGCCAGGTGCTGGTGAAGGGCCTCAGCGTGCCGTTGAGGAGGTCGTAGGCGATCGCGTGGACGGTGCGGGCGCCCTCGGGCGGCGGCCCGCCGGCGAGGTTGATGCTGTACTGCCGCAGCGTGGAGCGCGTGAACTCGAACATCGCGTGGAGCGAGGCGAGGGCCTCGCGCAGGCTGCCGGTGCCGGGCGCCAGCTCCTGCACGCCGATGCGGGTGGCGAGCTCGACCTGCAGGTCGAAGGCGGCCATGCGCTCCAGTTCGCCGGGCTCGCCGGCCGGCGGCGCGGGCGTGTGCGGCTTCATCCGCGGCTCCCTCGTGCTGCTCGTGCCGGCCGTGCCGGGCCGGCCTGCGACGCCGCCCAGCGTAGTGCCGTGGGCGGTGCGCAGGGTCCGTATGACGGCGTGCCGCAGTTGTTCGGCGCGGCCGGGCTCGGGGTCGTGCCGCAGCCAGGCGTGGACGGTGAGCGGGTGCACCGACCAGGAGCGGGTGCCGGCGGGCGCGAGGAGGCCGCGGCCGCGCAGCACGGCGATGCCCGCGTCGAGGCGGCGGGCGGCGGCCACGTCCGGGACCGCACTGCCGGGCGCCAGGGCCCGTACAGCATCGTCCCTGGTCAGCGGGGTCGGCGCGAAGGCCGCCGCGAGCCGCAGGGCGTCCATTGCGCCCGGGCCCGCCTCCCGTGCGTCCCGGACCAGCGCGGCGGTCACCCCGGCCGGGTATCCGGTGGGCAGGACGCGGTCCTGCCCGAGGACGTCCAGGAGCGAGCGGCCGGGCGTGTGGAAGCGGTCGAGGAGGGTCGTGTAGCCGTCGGCCGCGGCGGAGGACAGCAGGTCGAGCGCGAGCGGATGCCCGGCGACCGCCGCGCACAGGGCCTCGGCGGCGGCCCGCTCCTCGGGGGAGGCGGGCTCCGCGGCGCGGGTGAGCAGCGCGTACGCCTCGCCGGGCGGGAGCGGACCGAGGTCGACGGGGGTGGCGAGCGTCTCGTAGCGCCGGCTGCGGGTCGTCAGCAGGGTGCGGCCCAGCGGGTGGGGGGCGCACAGCCGTGCGACCTGCTGGGCCGTCAGCCGGTCGGGGAGGTCGTCGACGATCCACAGGAACGGTTCGCCGGCCGCGGCGAACCGGTCGCGCAGCCGGCCCGCGACGTCCTCCGCGCCGCCCTCCCCCGGCAGTCCGTGCGCGGCGGCCAGCGCCCGCAAACCGCCCTCGTAGGGCCCGTACGGAGCGCCCGGGGCGTGCGGCTCGGCGCCGGCGTCGCGCGACAGCCAGTGGATCCCGCCCGGGTAGGCGGCGGCGAAGCGCGTCGCGTACTCCTGGGCGAGGAGCGTCTTGCCGATCCCCGCCATGCCCCGCACCTGCACCGGCCGGGCGGCCGAATGACCGGTGGTCAGCGGCGCGGCGTGCTGGTGCAGGCAGCTGTGCACCCGCCACAGGGCGGGCAGGCGGCCGGTGAACGCGGGCGCGGTCGACGGGGGCGGGCCCGGGAACCAGCGGGCCGGCGCGGCCTCGGTCGCCCCGATGGTGCCGTCGAGCGCCGCGACGTGCGCCCGCACGTCCGCGACCAGGGCGTCCAGGCCCGCCGCGCCGTCCGGCAGGGCCCAGTGCTTGGCGTCGCGCAGCTCGACGGGGTGGATGTGCCCCGTGCCCGGCTCGGGGTTGACGACCATGACGCGGCGGCGCGGATCGCCCTCGGCGAGGCCGGCCAGGTAGGCGGCGGTGAGCTCCCACTGGCAGGCCTGCCGCGTGGGGTAGGCGGCCGAGTAGCACGCCAGCAGGGCCTTCGAGCGGGCCAGGCCGGCGCGGATGCTGTCGCTGATGCCGGCGAAGCCCGCGACGGTCACCTCGTCGACGAAGACCTCCAGCCCCGAGGCGAGCAGCCGGTCGCGGAGGGGCGCTATGCGGTGGGCGTCCCCGCGGCTGTAGCTGAGGAACACGTCCCAGGTGCGGGCGCCCTGTCCCTCCACGCTCACTCCCACGGTGTTCCGGTCAATGCCTGTCCGCGCCTGTCTGATGCGGCCGGACTAGCCTACTGTGGGGCCCCGGGGAGGAAGATCATGCGACGGATACGCAACGCCGCCGGCCGGGCCAGGCCGAAGCAGGTCACGGTCCGGATGGCCATTCCGATGCTGGGCGACATCACGGGCGTCTGGGAGCCGGTGGAGGCCGAGCGCAAGGCCGCCTGGGAGCTGTACGCGGAGCTGGCCACGCGCGTCTCCACCGTCGAGCTGGGCCCGGAGGACGGCTTCCTGCGGGAGGCCCTGTCCTCCTTCTACAGCCTCTTCGGCACCACGCGCGACATCCTGCGCCGCTACGGCCCCGGCGTCGCCCCGCGGCGCGGCCCCGGGGAGATCACCTTCGGCGCGCTGGCCGTCACCGTCCTCAACCAGGCCCTCCGCCCCGTCCTGGCCACCTGGCATCCCCGCCTGGCCGCGTACGAGTCCCTGCGCCCGGCGGACGTCGACCCCGTCTCGTACGAGCGCGGCTGGGAGCACGCGGCGGAGCTGCGGGCGGAGATCGCCCGGGTGCGGGGGGTGCTGGTGGCTCTGGCGAACGCCCTCTCGGAGGTGGCGGGCTCCGCCGACCTGTTACGACCGGCCACAATGCCCTACCCCCCCCGGAGGCCGGGGACGAGTGACGGCGCGGGCCGTCAGTACGGGCGGGCGTCCTGGGCGGCGGCGGGCCGGGCAAGGGCGCGCCGGGCCTCTTCCAGCTGCCGTGCGCGTTCCTCTTCCGGCAGGGCCTGCCATGCCGTTCGCAGGGCACGGGTGCCCTCGCCCAGGGCTTCGGCGTACGCGCCGACGCGCAGGGCGTCCCGCAGGCCGGTGCGGCCGGTGAGCACGTCGCGAGCCATCTCCTGCAGCACGTCACCGGCGCGGCCGGCGGCGAGCCGCTGAAGCGCGCCGTGCAGGGCGCGCGCCCGCTCGGGGCTGCGTCCCCGGGTCACGAACTCTTCGAAGCCCACGTACTGTTCGCTCACGCGTTCTCCCCCTCTTTCTCCTCCGGTCTCAGACCGCGGGGTGGTCGTAGCCGGTACGGGGGACGGGGAAGGTGTTGAGCGCGGTCAGGGCTTCCGCCCCGGTCCGGGCCAGGGCGGCCGTGCCCGCGTGCATCAGCGTCTGGGCCGCGCTGAGGAACTCGTTCATGTGCTCCCACTCCCTGAGGACGGTCAGCAGCTCCTGGGTGCCCAGCGCGGCGGCCATGGCTGCGGCGCCACCGCCCGTGGCCGCCGAGGCAGTGATCTCGATCGAGGCGGTGATCAGCGCGTCGAGCATCGCCGTGAGGCAGTCGGCGATGCTCTCCGCGGCAGAGGCCACCGACCGGGCGATGAGGCGGTATTCGCTGCCCATCGCGTCGAGGGACCTGTGGAACTCCTCCAGGTTTCCGGCCAGAACCGCGAAGTAGTGAGCGGCCGACCCGGCGGCGTTACCGTCCCAGGAAGCGTCGACGCACACACCGCCGGAACGCAGGTTGCGGGCGATCCCGTCACAGGCGTGGCCCATTGCCTGCCAGGCGGAGGCGCACGCGGCGTAGGCCTTCCAGTCGCCGGCGAGTTTCTCTCCGGTCCACTTCACCGGATCGGTCCCGGTCATCAGCTCGGCGAGCTTGAGGAGCCATTGGTTCGGGCTGAAGAAATCCGCCACCGCGTTGAACGGCTCCAGCGGATCGGTGAAATCCTCGGGCGCCGCGGGCGGCACGAGAGACGCGGCCGGCTCGACCACGTCGGCGAAACCCGTCACCGGGCGGCTCCCGTTTCCCGGATGAGGGCGTCGAATCCGGCGGCGACACCGCGATCAGTACGGCGGTAGTAGGCAGCCGCCGCGGCCAGTTCCTCCGAAGAACCCTGGAGGACTTCGGCCATACGCTTCACGGCGCTCAGGAGATTGCTGCGCAAGGCGTTGTGCAGGTAATGCGCCTCCCCGTACAGCCCGTCCGCTCCCGGCGGCAGCACGGTGTGCCGGCGCGCATACGCCAGCACCTCCCGCATGTCCTCGGCGCCCCTGCCGACCTGCCGCGCAAACGCTTCGAGCTGCCCGGGCTCGACCTTCAGGTCCACGGTTCCCCCTCAGGACGAGACGAGCGACAGCACGGTGCAGGCGGCGGCCCCGGCTCCGCCGGTCCGGAGCAGCCAGGAGGCGTAGGGCCCCGCGGGCTTCCGGCGCAGCGCCTCCCAGGAGGCCCTGATCTCCTCGGGGGTCTTCACGCGGTGGCCGGCCACCGTGACCATCAGGCCGTAAACGACCATCATCAGCCCGGCGAAGAAAAAGGCCAGCCGTCCCCAGAAGAACCGCCAGCTGACCGGCTGATAGCGGTATCCCTCGCGATAGACGCGCACCTTCTCGCCCGCCACGTGCCAGCCGCGGAGCCCGGCGCCGTCACGCACGACCCGGCCGCTGTCCGACCGGAAAGAGCCGAAGCAGACGTCGTACGTGCCCGAGGAATGCCGCCCGCCGGAACGTCCGCGCTCTTCGCACCGCTTCACGACGAGCGTGCCCTTGTTCGCCACGAGCCCGGCCGACTTCTCCGCCTGACGGACCATGAACCCCATACAGGCCAGCGACAGCACGATGATGCCGACTCCGGCGATCCGCGGCAGGACCCGCGGCTCGGGCAGCACGGCGAACGGACCCGTCCGGGCTAACTCGGGCATGGCCATGAAAGGTCTCCCTCCGCGTTTCGGATGGGCCGACCCTATGCACCCGCCACGGAGTGAACGCCGCGCGAAAGCACCTCACTCACCACGCCCAACGCCCCCAACCCTTGCCCCACCTGCCCCACAGCCCATTCGGCACCTCACCGGCCTTCACCCGATAGGACTAACGGCTGTGATGACGAAGAGGTCATCTCACAGCGGTGGTGTGTCCCACCGCGGTTACGCGGCCGCGCTCGTGAGGAACGTATGGATCTCGGCGGCGAGGTTCCGCATTTCTTCACCGGGCGCGTGCACGGTCGTCGTCTCGAAGTGCCACCCCTCGGAGGGAGGCCTGTCGTGGATTCCCCAGGTCAGGTGGACGCGGCCGCCGGGGCCGTGCACCGCCGAGAGGGTCAGGTCGTGTTCGAGGGAGCGCCAGGTGCGCGCCCCTGTCCAGCCGCGGAAGTCCTCGGCCAGCGAGGACAGCCAGAGATCGAGGCCGTCGCCCTCAATGGTCCGCACCGAGGTTTCGACGCTCACCCCTCGCCCGCTCGCCGTCACGAGGAAGTCGAGCAGCGGGTCGTCGGCACCGAACGACCGTGCCGGTCCGGAGAGGAGGAGCTCCACCGGGCGCGGTCCGGGGTCGCCCACCCGGACGACAGGACTACCGGAATCGTCGTAGTCGATCACGCGAGCAGGTCCTAACGCCCCGCGCTGCGTTCGCGGAGTTCTTTCCACACCTCTGCCACCTGGCGTTCCAGCGCCTCCAGCGGGCCGTCGTTGTCGATGACGATGTCGGCGACGGCGAGCCGGGCCTCGCGGGTGGCCTGGGCGTTCATGCGGGCGTGGGCCTCTTCGGGGGTCATGCCGCGGAGGCGGACCAGGCGGTCCAGGCGGGTTTCCGTGCCGGCGTCGACGACGATGACCAGGTCGTACAGGGGGGCCAGGCCGTTCTCGGCGAGGAGGGGGACGTCGTGGACGACGACGGCGTCCGGGGCGGCGGCGGCTTCCAGTTCGGCGGAGCGGGCGCGCACGAGGGGGTGGACGACGGCGTTGAGGGCGGCCAGGCGGTCGGGGTCGGCGAAGACGATCGCGCCCAGCTTGGGGCGGTCGAGGGCGCCCTCGGGGGTGAGGACCGCGTCGCCGAACTCGGCGACGACCGCGGCCAGTCCGGGCGTGCCCGGCTCGACCACTTCGCGCGCGATCCGGTCGGAGTCCACGATCACCGCGCCGTACGACGCGAGCAGCCGCGACACCTCGCTCTTGCCGGCTCCGATTCCGCCCGTGAGGCCCACTCTCAGCATGGGCCCCACGGTATCGGGCGGGCCGTCAGTGACCGCTCTCGCCCTCCCGGTCGGCGAGGAAGCGCTCGAACTCCGCGCCCAGCTCGTCGGCGGAGGGCAGCTGGACGGGCTCGGCGACGAGGTTGCCGCGGGTCTCCGCGCCGGACACCGCGTCGTACTGGTGCTCAAGGCCGCGGACGAGGGTCACGAGCTCGTCGTCGCCCTCGGCGATCTGCCGCTCGATCTCCTCCTGGGTGCGCAGCGCCTCGGACCGCAGGGCGTGCGCGGTGGTGGGCAGCACCAGGCCGGTCGCGGCCGTGACCGCTTCGAGCGCGGTCAGCGCGGCGTCCGGATACGGCGAGCGGGCGACGTAGTGCGGAACGTGGGCGGCGACGCCCAGGACGGCGTGGCCGGCCTCCGCCAGGCGGTACTCCACGAGCGCCTCGGCGCTCCCCGGCACCTGCGCCTCGTCGAAGTAGCTGCGGTGACCGGGCATCAGGTCCGTGCGGTTGCCGTGCGGGGTGATGCCGACGGGGCGGGTGTGGGGGACGCCCATGGGGATGCCGTGGAAGTTGACGGACAGCCGGACGCCGAGCCGCTCGACCAGCTGCCCCACGGCGGCGGCGAACCGCTCCCACTCCACGTCGGGCTCGGGGCCGGACAGCAGCAGGAAGGGCGCGCCCGTCGCGTCCTGCACGAGGCGCAGCTCGATCGCCGGGGTCTCGTAGGCGCTCCAGCGGTCCCGCTGGAAGGTCAGCAGCGGCCGCCGGGCGCGGTAGTCGATGAGCCGGTCGTGGTCGAAGCGGGCGACGACCTGGTGCGGCAGGGTGTCCAGGAGCCGCGAGACGATCAGCTCGCCGGTCTCCCCCGCGTCGATGTAGCCGTCGAAGTGATAGAGCATGACCAGGCCGGCCGTGTCCTGGGCCAAGGCCAGGTCGGCCACGGCGAGCCCCTTGGGCTCCCATTCGTACAAACCCTGCGGATCCAACACAGTGACCGCTCCTCCTCATGTTCCGTACCGGGAACGCGCCTGGAGGGCCCGGCCATTCCCGCGTTCCGGATCGCACCGGCGCGTCTCACATCACGGAACGGCCCGACGGGTCGCCCGTCATCCGGCAAGGAGAACAGAGATAAGGCCCGCTCCCCAAGGGGAACGGGCCTTACTCAGTCAGCTGTCAGCTGCCGTGGTGCAGAGCCTCAGCTCTGGCCGCCGGCGAGCTTCTCGCGGAGGGCGGCCAGCGCCTCGTCCGACGCCAGGGCGCCGGAGTTGTCGGCCGACTCCGAGGAGTACGAGCCGCCGGAGACCTGGGCGCCACCGGCCTGCGGGGCAGCCTGAGCGCCCTCGGCCGCAGCCTCGGCGTCCGCCTCGCGGGACTTGATGACCTGCGCCTGGTGCTGCTCGAAGCGCTGCTGCGCCTCGGCGTACTGGCGCTCCCACTCCTCGCGCTGCTTCTCGTAGCCCGGCAGCCAGTCGTTGGCCTCGGGGTCGAAGCCCTCGGGGTAGATGTAGTTGCCCTGGTCGTCGTAGGACGCGGCCATGCCGTACAGGGTCGGGTCGAACTCGACCACGGACGGGTCGGCACCGAAGGACTCGTTGGCCTGCTTCAGCGAGAGGCTGATGCGGCGGCGCTCGAGGTCGATGTCGATGACCTTGACGAAGATCTCGTCGTTGACCTGGACGACCTGCTCCGGGATCTCCACGTGGCGCTCGGCCAGCTCGGAGATGTGGACCAGGCCCTCGATGCCCTCGTCGACGCGGACGAACGCACCGAACGGAACGAGCTTGGTGACCTTACCCGGGACGACCTGACCGATCTGGTGGGTCCGGGCGAACTGCTGCCACGGGTCTTCCTGGGTGGCCTTGAGGGACAGGGACACGCGCTCGCGGTCCATGTCGACGTCGAGAACCTCGACGGTGACCTCCTGGCCGACCTCGACAACCTCGGACGGGTGGTCGATGTGCTTCCAGGACAGCTCGGAGACGTGGACGAGACCGTCGACGCCGCCCAGGTCCACGAAGGCACCGAAGTTGACGATGGAGGAGACGACGCCGGAGCGCACCTGGCCCTTCTGCAGGGTGGTGAGGAAGGTCTGGCGGACCTCGCTCTGGGTCTGCTCCAGCCAGGCACGGCGGGACAGGACCACGTTGTTGCGGTTCTTGTCCAGCTCGATGATCTTGGCCTCGAGCTCCTTGCCCACGTAGGGCTGCAGGTCGCGGACGCGGCGCATCTCGACCAGGGAGGCCGGGAGGAAGCCACGGAGGCCGATGTCGAGGATGAGACCACCCTTGACGACCTCGATGACGGTACCGGTGACGATGCCGTCCTCTTCCTTGATCTTCTCGATGGTGCCCCAGGCACGCTCGTACTGGGCGCGCTTCTTCGAGAGGATCAGGCGGCCTTCCTTGTCCTCCTTCTGGAGAACCAGGGCCTCGATCTCGTCGCCGACCTTGACGACCTCGTTCGGGTCGACGTCGTGCTTGATCGAGAGCTCGCGGGAGGGGATGACACCCTCGGTCTTGTAACCGATGTCGAGCAGGACCTCGTCCCGGTCGACCTTCACGATGACGCCGTCGACGATGTCGCCGTCGTTGAAGTACTTGATCGTCTCGTCGATCGCGGCGAGGAAGGCTTCCTCGTTACCGATGTCGTTGACCGCAACCTGCGGGGTGGTGGCGGTGGTCTCGGTGCTGCTCGTCATGTGGGAAAGGGCTCCGGTACGGACATTGAGTCGTAGGTACTGCTACGCCGAGAGCCCGTATCGCACTGCCGAAGCCGGACAGCCTTGGAGACGCGCGTTCCACGATCCGAAAACCGCTGCACGCGCCTCGCACAACCGAGGGGACATACAACAAGTGCGAGCGCGGCCTGCTCCGTCTGAGGCGCGCAGGCCCGCAGCGCAACTTGTAGCATACGGGGGCAGCCGGGCACGGTCAATGCGCGAAGGCGCACACCCGGGACGAATCCGGTCACACCGGGCACAACTTCTGTTCGGCGAGGCCGTGGGGCCCTTCCGCGCCCCGCCGCGATCCCCGGCGTTCCCCCGGCCGCACGCCGCTCAAGGCCCTCGCGGGCCGCACCACACTACTGCCGGGGGCACGACCGCCGATGATCCAAGAGTACGAGCCGGAAGCGACCCGGCGCGCCACGGGCGACACCGAGAGCAGCCGGGCCAGCCGCGGCTGGTGGGACCGCAACGCCGACGAGTACCAGACCGAGCACGGCGCCTTCCTCGGCGACGACCGCTTCGTCTGGGGCCCGGAGGGGCTCGACGAGGCCGAGGCCGGCCTGCTGGGCCCGGCGAGCGGCCTCGCGGGGCTCGACGTCCTGGAGATCGGCGCCGGCGCCGCCCAGTGCTCGCGCTGGCTCGCCGCGCAGGGCGCCCGGCCGGTGGCCCTGGACCTCTCCCACCGCCAGCTCCAGCACGCCCTGCGCATCGGCGGGGACATCCCCCTGGTCGAGGCGGACGCGGGGGCCCTGCCCTTCGCCGACGGCTCCTTCGACCTGGCCTGCTCGGCCTACGGGGCCGTGCCCTTCGTCGCGGACCCGGTGCGCGTGATGCGCGAGGTGCGGCGGGTGCTGCGGCCCGGCGGGCGCTGGGTCTTCTCCGTCACCCACCCCATACGCTGGGCGTTCCCCGACGAGCCGGGCCCCGAGGGCCTGTCCGTCGCCGCCTCCTACTTCGACCGCACCCCTTACGTGGAGCAGGACGAGCACGGCCGCGCCGTCTACGTGGAGCACCACCGCACGCTCGGCGACCGCGTGCGGGACGTGGTCGCGGCCGGCTTCCGGCTCACCGACCTCGTCGAGCCCGAGTGGCCCGACTGGAACACCCAGGAGTGGGGCGGCTGGTCCCCGCTGCGGGGGCACCTCATCCCGGGGACGGCGATCTTCGTCTGCGAGCGGGACTGACCCTCCGGGCGGGTCGCGGGCCCCGGCGCGGGAGCGCCGGCCGCTGAGTGAGACTGGGCGGGTGATCCACAGCGACGCCCTCGACCGGCTGCCCGTCCGCTCCGCCCTGCCCGCCCTCGCCCGCGCCCTCGACGCGCACGGCGCCGCGGTGCTGTGCGCACCGCCCGGCACCGGCAAGACCACGCTCGTGCCGCTGGTCCTCGCCGGGCTCACCGGCGACGGCCCGCGGCAGCGCGTCGTGGTCGCCGAGCCGCGCCGCATCGCCGCGCGGGCGGCGGCGCGCCGCATGGCGTGGCTGCTCGGCGAGGACGTGGGCGAGCGGGTGGGCTTCACCGTGCGCGGGGAGCGGCGGGTGGGGCCGCGGACCGCCGTGGAGGTCGTCACGACCGGCGTGCTGCTGCAGCGGCTGCAGCGCGATCCCGAGCTCGCGGGCGTGGGCACGGTCGTGCTGGACGAGTGCCACGAGCGGCATCTCGACGCGGACACCGCCGCCGCCTTCCTCCTGGACGTACGGGCCGCCCTGCGGCCCGAGCTGCGGCTGGTGGCGGCGTCCGCAACGACGGACGCCGAGGGCTGGGCCCGGCTGCTGGGGGACGCGCCCGTGGTGACGGCCGAGAGCGTCTCCCATCCGGTCGAGGTGGTGTGGGCGCCGCCGGAGCGGCCTGTGCGGCCGCCGCACGGGATGCGCGTGGACCCGGCCCTGCTGGAGCACGTCGCCGGGGTGGTGCGGCGGGCGCTGCGGGAGCGGGAGGGGGACGTGCTGTGCTTCCTGCCGGGCGTCGGGGAGATCGCGCGCGTGGCGGGCCGGCTGGGCGACCGGGAGGCGCTGGGCGCCGAGGTGCTGCAGGTGCACGGGCGGGCCCCGGCCGCGGTGCAGGACGCGGTGCTGGCCGGTTCGGCCGGGAGCCGGCGGGTGGTGCTGGCGACGTCCGTGGCGGAGTCGAGCCTGACGGTCCCCGGGGTGCGGGTCGTGGTGGACGCGGGTCTGGCCCGGGAGCCCCGTACCGACCACGCGCGCGGCCTGAGCGCGCTCACGACCGTACGGGCTTCGCGGGCGGCGGCCCGGCAGCGGGCCGGACGGGCCGGGCGCGAGGCGCCCGGGACGGTGTACCGGTGCTGGTCGGAGGCCGACGACGTGCGGCTGCCGGGGTTCCCGGCGGCGGAGATCCTGGTGGCCGATCTGACGGCGTTCGCCCTGCAGGCTGCGTGCTGGGGCGACCCCGGTGCGTCCGGGCTGGCCCTGCTCGACCCGCCGCCGGCCGGCGCGATGGCCGCGGCCCGCGAGGTGCTGGCCGCCACGGGCGCCGTGGCGGCGGACGGGCGCGTCACCGAACGCGGGCAGCGCATGGCGCGCCTGGGAGTGCATCCCCGGCTCGCGCGCGCCCTCCTGGACGGGGCCGCGGAGGCCGGTGCGCGCCGTGCGGCGGAAGTGGTCGCCCTGCTGAGCGAGGAACCGCCGCGGGAGTACGGCGACGACCTGGCGGCGGCCTGGCGTACGGCACGGCGCGGCGGGGACGCGTACGGCGCGCGGTGGCGTACGGAGGCGCGGCGGCTGGAGAGGGCGCTGCCGGACTCCGGCGCGGCCCCCGGTTCCGGCGCGGCCTCCGGTTCCGGCGCGGCCTCCGGTTCCGGCAGCACGCTGCCGGACGACGCCGTCGCGGGGCTCGTCACCGCGCTCGCCTACCCCGAGCGGGTGGCCCGGCTGCGCGGCGAGGGCGCATACCTCATGGTGTCCGGTACGGGGGCGCAGCTCGGCGACGGGTCGCGGCTGCGGAGCGCGCCCTGGCTCGCGGTGGCCGTCGCGGACCGGCCGGTCACGGCGGCCTCGGCGCGGGTGCTGCTCGGCGCGGTGATCGACGAGGACACGGCGCGGGCGGCCGCGGGCGCGTTGCACGCGGAGGGCGAGGAGGTCGGCTGGTCGGACGAGCGGCGGGACGTGGTCGCGCGGCGGGTCGAGCGGCTCGGCGCGGTCGAGCTGGCGTCCCGTCCGCTGACCGAGCCCGAGCCCGGGCTGCTGCGGGCCGCGCTGGAGGAGGGGCTGCGGCGGGAGGGGCTGGGGCTGCTGCGCTGGACGGCGGAGGGCGCCGGGCTGCGGCAGCGGCTGGCCTTCCTGCACCGGGAGCTGGGCGAGCCGTGGCCGGACGTGTCCGACGCCGCGCTGCTGGAGCGGCTGGACGACTGGCTCGGCTGGGAGCTGGGCCGTGCGCGCCGGCGGGCGGACCTGGAGCGGCTGGACGGCGGGCGGATGCTGGAGAGGCTCCTGCCGTGGGCGTCCGGGGACGCGGCGCGGCTGGAGGAGCTGGCTCCGGAGCGGATCCAGGTGCCGAGCGGCTCGCGGATCCGGGTGGACTACGGGGGTGACCGGCCGGTGCTGGCCGTGAAGCTGCAGGAGCTGTTCGGCTGGCAGGAGGCGCCGCGGCTCGCGGGAGGGCGGGTACCGGTGCTGGTGCACCTGCTCTCCCCCGCGGGGCGGCCCGCGGCGGTCACGGCGGACCTGGCGTCGTTCTGGCGCGACGGCTACCGCGCGGTCCGCGCGGAACTCCGCGGCCGCTACCCCCGCCACCCGTGGCCGGAGGACCCGACGTCCGCCCGGCCGACTCGCCGCGCGACGGGCGGGCACTGAGGCGGCCCGGTCCGGCACCGCCGGACAGCGTGTATCCCGTTACTCACCGCCGCGGCGGAAGGACACCGGCACAGCGGGGAACTCTCCCTCCGCCGCAACGGCGAGCTCCGGCGGTGCCGGATCACCTCGCGGCCGGCCCGGCACCGCCGGACAGCATGTATCCGGTTACTCACCGCCGCGGCGGAAGGACACCGGCACAGCGGGGAACTCTCCCTCCGCCGCAACGGCGAGCTCCGGCGGT
>NZ_JBPQTW010000120.1:0-21069 GCF_051386535.1 Streptomyces sp. URMC 127 | reverse complement strand
GGTTTGGTTGGGTTGGGGGGGTGACGCGGAGACCGTTGGTGGATGAGGCTGTGGGGCTGCTGGAGGGTGACCTGGGGCCCGGGGCGCTTGCCAATCCGGTTACGGAAGACCTCTGGCTGGCCTTCCTTCGGTTCGGCCGACGGCGGTTCCACGTCCCGGACGCAGCCGAGACCGACGGCCTTCTGTTCCAGTTTGGGACCTACGCGTTCGACGGTCCTCCGGCGTTCACACTGGACCTCACCCGACAGTTCGAGGTTTCCGACAACGACGGTGATCACGACCACTACGTGCAAGTCCACTGCGAACTCAGGTACGAACTCACACCCGCCCTGGAGGCGCTGGGGAGCTTCGACTCGTGGTTCTTCCACGATGCCGGAGGCGACCTGGAAGAGTGGGCCCAAGGGCTGGCCGAACAGGCAGCGTGGACATCGATCCACAGTCTCAAGCCGACCGAGATCAGGGTGTACCAAGAGCAGGTGTAATTGCTCAGGCGCGGCGCCATCGTAATGGCCCGTTCCCTTCAACCCTGCCGAGTTCCGTGGTTCCATCGCGGGTGGTTGCGACACCGCCGACCTGCGTAGCATGGACCAACTGCGCGACGTGCTCGCTTTTGACGATGGCGGAGCCGGTTGAACCCCCGTCCCTCCGGGCGTCCGAGGCGTACCCGCTACGCTTCCCGGCACCGCACGACATGCGTGCCGATCCGAGCCTCGGCGCTGTCGACGACCAGGGGCTGGCGAACTACATCGCCGGCATGGGGGCCAGAGCGGGGGGGGGCAGGCCTGGCGCGACCCGTTCCTCGGCACCGGTTACACCGGCGGGGGTGTTCCGGAGCGGATCGCCGAGCCCACCGGATTCCCCACCATGCTGAGATTTGGCGTATGCACGCCGACGGTCCCGAAGGGGCCGTCGGTTTCCTCGACAAGCACGAAGGACTGTGGAAAAGCACATGACTGACACTGCGGGTTTCCTCTCCCCGGTCAAGGGCAAGGTCGCGGTCTTTCACGGAGAGCTCTATCGGGCCCGTCCCGCCGTAGGCCTGTGGCCGTGCGTCGAACTGCTGCCCGAGCCCGGCCGTCCCGCACCCGAAGGGCTCACGCCGCGCGAGGCCGCCGACGGGTCGGTGGGATACCCGGTTCCGCTGGAGCGCCTCGAAGCCTGGTACGCCGTGACGTGGACGTTCCGCTGGCACGGCGAGCCCTTCGAGTGCACCGCCGCCACGCCCACCACGCTCTCGGGCAACTACCTGGGCTCCGACGAACACTTCGCCAAGGCACACCTCAAGCGCCGGGTCATCGGCTACCGCGGGGTCTTCCCACGCGATGAGGTCACCGAGCTGGAGCAGCACCGCAAGGATCTCCTCCAGCCCCGGCGCGCTCTGGTGCAGCGTCTGGCCGAGGTTGACCATTTCCGCCCCAGGACCTACGCGGTCCACCGCGGCCGGACGTACCCGGCCGCTGCCGAGGCCGACGCGTCGGGCCTCATCGCTCTGACCACCGGCGGTGACCGGCCTGAGGATCTCGTTGCCGATCCCCGGGACCCGAGCGGCGAGCGCTTCCTGGCAGCCCCGGAGCAGTTGGACGCCTGGTACCGGATGCACTGGACCTTCCGCTGGAAGGGCGGGCCCTTCGACGCCGTCGGGACGGTGGACGGCAGGATCAAGGGCATTTACACAGGGGGAAGCTGGGGCTTTGCGGACAGCTGGCAGCTGACCGACGAGACGGATCTCTACGGGTACACCCGGTATACGGTCCAGGCGGGCCTCAAGGGCGTCACCGACCTCGAACAGCACCACACCGACCTGCTGGCCAACCAGTAGACCGGGCGCGGGGTGCCCGGGGGCAGCTCCACGTCGCCGGGCTCACGTGCTCACCCTCGATCTGCGGGACCCGAGGATGGCGGTGGGCACCGCCTGTTCCCCCTCACATTCGTGAGCTTCTCGCGAGCCACGACGCCGTCGTCCCGTGGAAGCTGCGCACCTTTTGAAACACACGGCCGAAGCTCTGGCCTCGGGGGACCGTATCTCTGGGGTGATCGTCGCCACTGGCATCAACAGCGACGGCGGTACGTGCGGTACGTAGGGGCCGACGCCGCCCGTACCTCCGACGCCCGGGGCGGCCTTGGCACACGACAAAGCCAACGACGTCATCGACCGCGACAGGCCGCAACAGCCCTGACCGCGCCCTGCCCTCTGGGCGATGCGCTTCGGCGCCTTCGATCAATGGCCGCGGCCGGGGCTGAAGGCGACGAGCGCAGTGAGCTCAGGCCTGGGCAGGGGCAGCGTTGCCGGGGGCGACGCCGCCGACGCCGGATGCCGTCCTTCGGATACCACCGGACTGGTTCCCCTGAGAACTGGTGGCAGCTGACTGTGCGAGTGCATCACTCAGCCGATGCCGCGCTGTCGGGTGGTTGTCGGCGGTGGTCGGCGACCTGTCGGTGATCTGTCGAGCGTTGCCGGGACATTGGAGCTGATCGAGGCTGGCCGTCAGCGACGCCGGTCAGCAGCACCGCATCGCTCTCGACTGCCTGGAACGGCACTCCCCGCCCGACGGGCACCGGGCGCCGGCCCCGGTCGGTCGTCCAGGATCAGGAAGGAAACCACCATGACCACTGACGTCACAATCATCGGTGCAGGTCTCGGCGGCCTCACGCTCGCCCGCGTCCTGCACGTCCATGGAATACCAGCCACGGTGTACGAGGCGGAGTCCTCCCCGACCGCGCGTTCGCAGGGCGGGATGCTCGACATCCACGACTACAACGGGCAACTCGCCCTTGAAGCAGCTGGTTTGATGGACGAGTTCAGCGACCTCATCCTGGAGGGCCGCCAGGCGATGCGGGTCCTCAACACTGACGGAACCGTTCTGTTCGACCAAGCCGATGACGGTACGGGCGGACGCCCCGAAGTCCAGCGCGGCGAGCTGCGACAGATGCTCCTAGACTCGCTCCCGGCCGGCACCGTCCAGTGGGGGCACAAGGTCAGCAGCACCCGTACCCTCGGCGAGGGCACGCACGAGGTGACGTTCGCCGACGGCAACTCCGTCGTCACCAGCCTGCTGGTCGGCGCGGACGGCGCGTGGTCACGCGTCCGGCCGCTGCTCTCCACCGCCACGCCCGCGTACGTCGGTAAGTCGGTCGTCGAGACCTACCTGTTCGACGCCGACACGCGACACCCGGCCGCAGCAAAAGCGGTGGGAGGCGGATCGATGATCGCGCACTCACAGGGCAGGGAGATCTTCGCCCACCGGGAAAGGGGCGAGACCCTGCACGCCTACGTGGGGCTGTCGGAGCCGCTCGACTGGTTCGCCCCCATCGACTTCACCGATGGCGCCGCAGCCACCGCACGGATCGCGCAGGAGTTTGACGGCTGGGCGCCCGAACTCACCGCGCTGATCACCGACAGCGATACCGCGCCGGTCCTGCGCCCTCTCTACGCGCTGCCGACCGGGCACCGGTGGGACAGGGTCCCGGGAGTGACCCTGCTCGGAGATGCCGCCCACCTCGCCGCCCCGAACGGAGAAGGCGCCAACCTGGCCATGCTCGACGGCGCCGAACTCGGCAAAGTCCTCGCCGCTCACCCTGACGACATCGAGGCCGCGCTCACCGAGTACGAGCAGGCCATGTTCCCCCGCACCGAGGCCGCCATGATTGACATCCTTGAGGCCCACGGAGCCGACTCCGACAGCAACCCGGCCCAGAGCCTGGTTGCCACGTTCACTCGGCACGAGCAGTCCTGATACGGCCCGGATCACACACCCCTCGGGGTGCCACGGGTGCCGGGTTCCCCGAGACGGCCTGACTGCGTGTTGGAAAACCCTCGGGACCCATTCGAGCACGGCAAGTCCTCGGACGAGCGGACGTCGCCGGCGGTGCCGAGCTCGCCGTTGCCCTCCCCAGGGTTCTGCCGGATGGAGATGCAGCGGAACTCGAGGCTGACGCGGGTGCGGCCGGTGTCGTTGCGCACGCTGCCGTGGGTGAGGTTCATGCCGTCGAAGATGAACGCCTGCCCGTAGTCGAGGGAGACGGGGGCGTAGTCGCCGCTGCCCTCGCTGCTTTCCAGCCACAGGGCGCACCCGTCGCGGACGTCGGTCAGGGGTACCCAGACGTTGTGGTACCGGCGCCGGAGGGAGGAGAGGGTGGCGCGGGAGGGGGTGAAGTCGCGGTCCTTGTGCAGGGGGGAGACGGAGTCGGTGCCGGGGAAGTGGACGCGGAAGATGGGCGGGTCCTGGTACCAGGACAGAGGCCCGAGCACGGACTGCGCCGTGGTCTCCACGAAGGCGCGGAAGGTGTCGCGGATCGCCGGGTATGCGTCGCGTAGTGCGCGTACGGCGCTCTCGCGTGCCGCGTTGGTGGTGCCGTGCTCGCGGTGGGCGAGAGCCAGGTTTGTGGCGGCGAGGGTGTCGCGCGCCCAGGCCGCGAAGTCGAAGCGGGTCGTGTCGTACGCGAACAGCAGCCCGGTGCCGGGATGCGAGGTGCCCCGCCGGAGGGCGGGCGGGGCTTGGGCCTCGTCACTCACGTCGTCTACCGGAGGTCGTTGTCCTCGTCCACGGATCCGACGACGTCGGAGATGACTTCCGAGACCACCTCGTTGACGGGGCCGTCCGCCATGGCGGAGGCGTCCGAGGCCGGCCGGCGGGTGACGTCCATGACGGCGTCCCGCAGGTCGACGTCTCCGGGGGTGCCGCTGGTGCTGGGGGCGTCCATGACTCTCTCCTTTGGATGGGTCCGTGCTGACGGGTGTTGCGGTATCAGGTGGCGGTGGTGTCCTTCATGGCCATACGGATGTTCCCGCCGACCCGGCTGAGCAGGGCCGAGCGTTCGGCGTCGCTCAGCGCCGTGTGCTGCACGGCGGCCTCCGGGTCGCGCTGGTGTGCGGCGAGCCGGGCGGGGTCGGTCGCCAGGCCGGTCAGGTACTCGGCGAGCGGGCTGGGGAAGCGGGTCGGCAGGTAACGGTCGACCGAGCCCCTGCCGCTGGGCCCCGGGGCAGGCCGGTCACTGTCGGCCGGCGGCGAGGAGGTGGCGTCCGACGCGGCTGTGACCAGTCCGAGCCGCTGGGCCATCAGCTGGTTGACCGGGCGCGGGCCGATGGGTGGCAGGTAGAGGGTGGAGATGCCGGTCAGCCGTTCATGGCGCAGCTCTCGCAGGGGGAAGGTCCGGATGAACGGCGGGCAGACCGGGTACTGTGAGGCCTGGTAGTGGGTGACCAGGTGGTCCGGGGGATAGAAGCGGTCCAAGTACTCCGCCAGCACGCCCAGGTGCTTGTTGGTGTAGCCGGCGAAGTTGAACCCGAGGTCGCCGACACATCCCACCTGCCACAGCACCACGTGGGACTCCACCAGCAGAGGCCGGTCGCGCAGCAGCAGGTCGGTGGCCTCGACCTCCTGGCAGCCGGGCCGGGACGGGTCGACGCCGAGGTCGGCGAACAGGCAGTCCAGGGCCGAGACGCCGGGCAGCATCATGGCGGGGTACCCCTCGTCCCGCAGTGTGCGGATCGCCGCGTGCCCCGGGTGGACGAACACCCCCGGATGCCCGTAGAAGACGCCGCACACGGCCAGGCCGTCGCGCACCGCGCCGACCATCGCGTCCACCATCGCGCGGTAGGTCTCGATGCGCGGCTTGTCATTGCCGTACAGCCGGTACAGGTCCTGCGAGGACTTGCTGTGCTCCTGGATCCACACCTCGGTCACGGGGTCGGACACGCAGTACACCACGTGGTCGGCCTGTTCGATCCAGCCGACCGCCTCCTTCGTCAGGTGTGCCACGCCCTTGATCCCGGAACCCACCACTACCAGCGACCCACCTGCCATGGAATCCCCTTCGCTTATGCCCGTCGGTTCGTCTCATTGTCAGGCCGGGCCCATGTGAGTACCGGGCAGCGGGACGGTGGCGGCGACAACCCCACCCGAACGGACCCCCGCGCGCATACCGTTCGTCCCGGTCCGCCACGGGACCGTTCTCCACCACAGGGCGTGCCTTCCCACCAGGAACGCACTTGCGGCCCCCGTCCAGGAACGCACTTGCCGACCCCATGCGCCGTTCCGGCCAGGCCGTTCGGGTGAGGCCCGACGCGTCACCCCCGCCGGGGGGGGGGGCCACGAGACGCCCGGGACCACAGGTGCGCCCGGTGCCGGGGCGCAGCAGGCTGGGTGCATGGCCCAGCCTCTCGTCGTACCGGAACTCGCCGCCCACGGCGGTGTCACCCTGCGGCCATGGCTCCTCTCGGACCTCGACCTCGTTCGTGAAGCCTCCAAGGACGACTACATCCCGCTGATCACGACGGTGCCCTCACCTTTCTCCGAGGCCGAAGGTGTCGCGTTCATCGAGCGCCAGCGGAGGGCGGCGCTCCTGGGCGCCGGGTATCCATTTGTCATCGTGCAACCCGGCGTGCGTCCGGTCGGCACCGCGGGGCTCTGGGTGAAGAACCTGGAGCAAGGCCGCGCATCGGTGGGGTACTGGGTCGTCCAGTCGGCGCGCAGACAGGGAGCCGCGGCCGCTGCGCTCCGCGCCATCACCGAGTGGGCCCTGCTGGATCTACGGATCCCCCGGCTTGAGCTGTACGTAGAGCCGTGGAACGCGGCCTCCATGCGTACGGCGGAGCGTGCGGGGTTCCGGCGCGAGGGACTGCTGCGGGGGCGGCAGCTGGTGGGGGAGGAGCGGCGGGATGCGTTCCGGTATGCGCTGTTGGACGGCGGGACAGAGCGCCAGAGTGAGGGCCAGGGGTGAGAATCCCTGGCCGCGCCGGGGCGAATATCGAGGGCCACAGTGCCGGATGCCCGGGCCACGGGCCCTGTGTCCTGTCGCACCGAAGCGGACGAATCCTCACCGGATCTCATCCGTGTCGTCGGATTCTCACTGTTTCGCGTTCTGATCCGGCCATAGCCGTGCGGCCGTGCGGACCAGGCCGGCCAGGGCGAGGGAGCGGCTGTGCGCGGGCCAGGCGATGTGGGTCACGACGGAAGGTGCGTCGGCCAAGGGAACGGCCGCGTGCTCGGCCCACAGCCAGGAGCGGGCGGAGTCGGGGACGACCGCCATGGTGCGTCCGAGGGCGATCAGCTGGGCCAGTTGTGTCTGGTTGTGGATCTCGGGGCCGGGGCCGGGTGCGTAGGTGCCGCGGGTGGGCCAGCGAGCGAGCGGCAGACCGGGGACGTCCCTGACATCGGCCAGGGACAAGGTCTCGCGGGCGGCGAGGGGGTGCCCGGCAGGCAGGACGGCGACCTGCCCCTCGGCCGCCAGTGCCTCGCTGTCGAACCCGGTGAGGGAGTTCCACGGCGTGTGCATGAGCGCGACGTCGGCGCGTCCGTCGCGCAGCAGTTCTTCCTGCTCGCGAATGCCGCACGGCAGTACCTCGATCTCGGCACTGCCGGGCTCGGCAGCGTAGGCGTCGAGAAGCTTGCGCAGCAGGTTGTGGGACGCCGCGGCCTTCACTGCGAGGACCAGCCGACCGCGGGGGCCGCCGGGACTGCCGGCACCACCGGCGCGCCGGGTGCGGCGGACGGCGGCAGCGGCCGCGTCGAGAGCCGCCCGGCCCTCCCGCAACAGCACCTCCCCGGCACCGGTCAGGCGGACACCACGGCGGTTGCGCTCCAGCAGACAGCCTCCCAGGCGCCGTTCGAGCTGCTGGATCGCCCGCGACAGCGGCGGCTGGGCCATGCCGAGACGCTCGGCGGCGCGCCCGAAGTGCAACTCCTCGGCCACAGCCACGAAGTACCTCAACTCGCGGGTCTCCAGGGTGTCCACGGCCGCAGCATACGCGGTGATACCCGGCGGGTATGACAGGGCACCGTACCGGTGTTGGCCGCACCACCCGCCCACGGGTCAACATCATCGGCATGAGTGAAACGACCACCGCGCTGGTGACCGGCGCGAACAAGGGCATCGGCTACGAGATCGCGGCCGGACTGGGCAGCCTCGGCTACCGCGTCGGTGTGGGAGCCCGCGACGCGACCCGACGCGAAACCGCCGTCGGCGAACTGCGCGCCGCCGGCGTGGACGCGTTCGGGGTACCACTGGATGTGACCGACGGCCGCAGTGTCACCGCCGCCGCGGAACTGATCGGACGACTGGCCGGACGCCTGGACGCCCTGGTCAACAATGCCGGCATCCCAGGCGAAATGGGCCCGGGATGGCTGCAGGAGCCGACCACGCTCAACCTGGAAGTGCTCCGCACCGTCGTGGACACCAACGTCATGGGCGTCGTCCGGGTCACCAACGCGATGCTGCCACTGCTGCGGCGCTCCGCCTCCCCACGCATCGTCAACGTCTCCAGCAGCGTCGGCTCCCTGACCCGGCAGGCGGACCCGGACACCGAGATCGGCCCCATCATGGCGGCCTACGCACCGTCGAAATCCTTCCTCAACGCCCTCACCCTGCAGTACGCCCGACAGTTCGCCGGCACCAACATCCTCATCAACGCCGCCTGCCCGGGCCTGGTCGCGACCGACTTCACGGGCTTCCACGGACCCCGCACCCCCGCACAGGGCGCAGCCACCCCGATCCGGCTCGCCACCCTCCCCGACGGCGGCCCGACCGGTTCCTTCTTCGAGGACGACGGCGTCGTCCCCTGGTGATCACGAACCCGCCATCGCCGTGGATTCCGCAGTAACCAGATGCACTGAGAATCCCGGGCCGAGCGTTCTCAGCCTGTCGCGAAAGAGTAGATCGTCTCGCCGGGCAGAGGGCGCGGCGGTTCTCCGCCCGTCCACGCCGGGCGCATCCCAGCGATCGATCTACGCCCTGCGGGCGGCCGCCATGCGGCGGATGCCGTAGACGGCGGCTCCGAAGGCCAGCACCGCGGCCCCCCAGGCCACCGATGCCAGAGGCAGGGCGAAGGCCAGCGTCAAACAGCCGGCCAGCCCCAGGACAGGGACGACCCGCGCCGGACGGCCCTCGTCCGGGGTGAGGGTCCAGGCAGAGGCGTTGGCGACGGCGTAGTACACCAGCACGCCGAAGGAAGAGAACCCGATCACCCCGCGCACGTCCGCCGTCGCGGCCACCACCGCCACCACCACCCCGACCGCCAGCTCGGCACGGTGCGGCACCTTGAACCTCGGGTGAACCGCCGCGAGGGCCTGCGGCAGGTGCCGGTCCCGCGCCATGGCCAGCGTGGTGCGCGAGACGCCGAGGACCAGTGCCAGCAACGAGCCGAGCGCTGCCACCGCGGCGCCGGTGCGCACAACCGGTGCGAGCCACTGGGCGCCTGCCGCCCGGGCCGCGTCCGACAGCGGTGCAGCGGAGTTCGCCAGTCCCTTCGGGCCCAGCACGGTCAGGGCGCAGATCGCGACGACTGTGTAGAGCACCAGAGTGATGCCCAGTGCCAGCGGGATCGCGCGAGGAATGGTGCGCGCGGGGTCGCGGACCTCCTCACCCAGGGTGGCGATCCGCGCGTAGCCTGCGAAGGCGAAGAACAGCAGGCCTGCCGCCTGAAGCACGCCGCCCAAGGACGCGTCGCCCCCGGCATTCAGCCGAGCCGCGTCCGCCGCATCCGATGTCAGGCAAGCGACCACCACGGCGGTGAGAACGGCCAGCGTCACGGACACGATGACACGGGTGAGCCGGACCGACTTCTGCACCCCGGCATAGTTGACCGCCGTCAGCCCCACCACCGCCGCAACAGCTACCGCGTGGGCCTCCCCAGGCCACACGTACGAGCCGACCGTAAGGGCCATCGCCGCGCAAGAGGCCGTCTTGCCGACCACGAACCCCCACCCCGCCAGGTAACCCCAGAAGGCGCCGAGCCGCTCACGGCCGTAGACGTAGGTGCCGCCGGAAGCCGGGTACCGGGCCGCGAGTCGCGCGGAGGAGGTCGCGTTGCAGTACGCCACCACGGCCGCGAGCCCCAGGCCGGTCAGTAGCCCGGAGCCGGCCGCGCGGGCGGCCGGGGCGAGTGCGGCGAAGATCCCTGCACCGATCATCGACCCCAGGCCGATCACCACCGCGTCGGCCACCCCCAGCCGCCGGTGCAACGCATCCGGCACACCCGTGGCGGTCGAGGGCTTGCTCATCACCCGCTCCTTCGACGGTCCACCGCATGGAAGGAAGACGGAAGGAAATCCGACATCGGCAGACGATACGCGAGCGGGAAGAAGACGGCGGTTGCATCTCCGCCCGCGGAGGGCCGAACAGCCTGTCAGGCGGCGTCGACCGAGACCTTCTCGGCACCGATCCGCCGCATGCGCTCGGTACCCCATTCCCCGAGGGCAGCCAGGGCGGTGTTGAGCGAGACGCCGTGCTCCGTGAGGGAGTACTCGACCTTCGGCGGCACCTGGGGATACACCTCACGGTGGATCAGCCCGTCCTCCTCCATCTCCCGGAGGTGCTGGGTCAGCATCTTCTCCGTCACACCCGGCAGTCCGCGCCGCAGTTCGGCGAACCGCCGTGCACCGAATGCGTGCAACTCCCAGAGGATCAGCGGTTTCCACTTGCCGGCGACCACGTCCATCGCCGCGTCGATGCCGCAGAAATAGGGACCACGCCGCCCCGATGTCGCCATTCCGCTCCCCGCTCCCCGCTCCGCGCTTCCGGCTCCCAGCCATGCTTACACGAAAGTACGTGCCCCACTAAAAAGTCCGTACTGGTCAACTCTAGCCGCGGCGCCGAGGATCGATGCGAACGACGATCACGGAGGAAAAACCCATGAGCATCGACAGCAACCCGCAGGTGAGCGTCCTCGGCCTGGGCGCGATGGGCACCGCCCTCGCGGCCGCCCTGGTGAAGGCCGGCTACACGACGACGGTCTGGAACCGCTCGCCGGAGAAGGCGCAGGCCCTTGTCTCCCAGGGCGCCGAGGCCGCCGCCACGGCCGGCGACGCGGTCCGGGCAGGCGGCCCGGTGGTCGCCTGTCTGCTGGGTCACGCCTCGGTCCACGAGGTGCTCGACCCGCTCGCCGCCGACTTGGCAGGCCGCACCCTCATCAACGTCACCACGACGACCCCGGAGCAGTCCCGGGAGCTGGCCTCCTGGGCCGCCGAGGCCGGGATCGCCTATCTGGACGGCGGGATCATGGCCGTCCCGCCCATGATCGGCCGACCGGGGTCGTCGGTCCTCTACAGCGGCTCGGCGGACGTCTTCCACGAGCACAAGGCACTGCTCGATGTGTGGGGCACCAGCACGTGGTTCGGCGAGGACGCCGGACTGGCCTCACTGTACGACCTCGCCCTGCTCGCGTCCATGTACGTCATGTTCGCCGGGTTCATGCACGGCGCCGCGATGGTCGGTCCGGCCGGTGTGACAGCGCGGGAGTTCGCCGCCCTGGCCGCGCCCTGGCTGACGGCCATGACCGGCGGCCTCGACGGGTACGCGGCGGTCATCGACGGAGGCGACTACACCGTCGAAGGCCAGCAGAGCCTCGAGTTCTCCGACCTGAGCTATCTCCGGGCCGCCAGCGCGGAACAGGGCATCAGCACCGAGGTAGTCGACATGGTCCACCGCCTCATCCAGCGCCAGATCGACGCGGGCCACGGAAAGGAGGGCTTCGCCCGCATCATCGAGAGCATCAAGCGGGCTGCCTGAGCACGTTCCGGTAAGGGCGCGCTACGGGTGAGCGCCACGTTCGACGAGCCGGACGGGCGGTTCCCGCCGGTGGGCCGGGCGTGGAAATCCTCCTCGCCCACCTACCCCGTACGTGCAGGCCCGAGGCCGTGGGCCGTACGCGCGCGGTGACCGGGGCCGGGGACGTTCCCGGCCCCGGACAGCCCCTGCGGGTGGCCGGCTCCGCGGATACGCCGCGGCCGGTCATCCGATGGGCAAGGCGATCGGCACGGCCGGCAAGGAAGAACGGGCTGAGCGAGGCCTTGAGGGACGACTCAGCACGTCGCTCACGAAGCAGCCGATTTACAGCTCCTTGCCCAGGAACCGCAGGACGCGCTCGTTGTATTCGACCGGCTTCTCCGCGGGCACGAGGTGACCCGCGCCCTGGACGAAAGCAACTTCGGACCCGGGCGACAGCGACGCACCGATAGCCGCCAGACCTTCCGCGTCCAGGACGACGCTCTTGTCCTCCGTACCGTGCAGATACAGCGTCGGCTGGGCCGGCACCTCGCCCCAGAGCTCGGCATGGCGGGCCGTCCATTCCGGCGTTCCCATTTCCTGCGGCGCGAAATTCATCCGGTACAGATTGATCGCGGCGTGCAGCCGTGCCGGCTCTCCGAGGGCTTTCCTGACGGCCTCGAAGTCCTCCGTGGCGTCGTAGTCGGCCGCGGTCCACTTGTCCTGCATGACCTGGCGCACCCACGCCATGTCGTTCGCGGCGAGTACTTCGTCGGCCATCGCCGTCTGGAAGAACCAGAAGTGGTTCAGCCGCTCGATGCCCTCGTAGGTGCTCGCGTACTCCCCGAAGAACGCGAGCGGCGGTACGTCGCTGACCACCACTCGCGACCAGCGCTCCGGCTCGGTGTGAGCCGCGCCCCAGGTGGTCGCCGCGCCCCAGTCGTGGCCGATGATGACGGCGTTTCCGTCGCCGCCCAGCTGCTCGTGCAGGTCGTTCGCGTCGGCTACGAGGTCGGCCAGGTGCATGCTGCCGTCGGCCGGCAGGGCGGACGGGGCGAACCCGCGGATGTTCGGGGCGACGGCGCGGTATCCGGCCTCGGCGAGCGCCGGTATCAGGTGCCGGTAGGTGGATTCCCCGGATTCCGGGAATCCGTGAAGCAGGAGAGCCAGCGGGCCGTCGCCCTCCTCCACATAGGAGATGTCCACACCGTTGGCGACAACGTGCCCGTGCTTCATGTCAGTTCCATTCCTGTGAGTCTTGTGTCATACCCGTCCCGCTCCTCTGTCGGGCCTTCCCCAGACTCGCTCGCCGGCTCGGGGCGTCACAAGTACCCACTAATTTGTAAGTGCTGGTCAGGCGGAGGCCCGCCGATGCGCGGAAGCCAGCGGTGATGCCGGGCACCGGCCGTGCCGTAGTCACCGCCTTGCCGTCGTCACCGCCATGCCGTCCGCCAGACGGTCGGCCAGCCGCCGCCCGTCAATCCGGCTCGGCCGCTCGCCCCGCCCCGGCTCACCACCGCCGCGAATCCCCGCTGCGTTCGACAGCACCGAAGCGCCGCCGGAAAATGGGAGGTGTACGTGAGGAGGCAGCATGAGCATCCGCATCGCCACCTTCAATGCCGAAAACCTCTTCCGGCGGCCTGTTGTCTTCGGTATCGGAAACGACGAGCTGCGTAATACCGTCCTCAACGAATTCAGAGAGCTCGTCGGCATCCTCGACCACACCACGTACACGTCGGATGACAAGGACAGAATCATCGAGATTCTCCTGGCCCACAGCGTGGACGTCTCCCAGGAGATATCCACCCAGACGATTCTCGTGAACGAGCCGCGGGGTCATGCGCGCCTGCTGAAGGGCGAGGGCAGGAACATCGAGGTCAGGCCCGAGGCAACGGGACGGCCCGCCTGGGTCGGCTGGGCAGAACTGAAGACGGACGACCTCAACTGGGCGGCCGTCAAGAACACGGCCAGGGTGATCGCCGCGGTGAAGGCCGATGTCCTGCTCATGGTCGAGGTCGAGAACCGCCTCACCATGGACCGCTTTAACACGCAGGTGCTGCACGGCCAGATCGGTGCGAAAGCGTACCCCTTCAACCTGCTGATCGACGGCAACGACGAGCGCGGCATCGACGTCGGGCTCTTCAGCCGCCACCCCATCACCTCGATACGCTCGCACATCTTCGACAAGAAGAATTCCCGGCTCGTCTTCAGCCGCGACTGCCCGGAATTCGAGATAGACATCGGCGGCAAGCCGCTGTGGCTGCTCGGGAACCACTTCAAGAGCAAGCGCGGAGGCGGTGGCGCCGACAAGCGCAAGCTCCAGGGTGAGCGCGTTGCCGAGCTCTACCAGGCCGCCCGCGAGCGCTCGGTCCATGTCGTGGTCGCCGGCGACCTCAACGACACTCCGGACAGCGTTCCGCTGTCGTTCCTCCTGGCCACGGGCCTGCAGGACGCGATGACCCACGACAGCTACGAGGGACCGCCCGGCACTCACGCGAGGTGTACGGCCTCGGAAAAGATCGACTACCTGATGTTCTCGCCGGAGCTGTTCACCAAGGTGACCGAGGTGGAGGTGGAACGGCGCGGCATCTTCGAGTTCGGCAGCCCGTTCCCCGATGTGCACAGCCCCGCCGACCAGGCCTCCGACCACGCCGCCGTCGTCGCCGAACTCGATCTGTGAGCCCCCTACGCTGAACGCCACGTGCCGGCCACCCGGGGATGCGAAGATCGCGGCGTGGACACGCATACGCACGACGAGCCCGGTCGGCCGCCCGGCGCCCCGGTCCGGGCCGGCATCCCCGAGCACGGCCGGATTCCCAAGTACTACGCGGTCAAGACACAGGTTGCCGGCCTGCTCGACGAGCTGGGGGAGGGAGGCCTGCTACCCACTGAGCGGGAGCTGGCCGCGCGCTTCGAGGTATCCCGGGAGACCGTGCGGCAGGCCCTGCGCGAGCTGCTGCTGGAGGGGCGGTTGCGCCGGATGGGGCGCGGCACGGTCGTCGCAGGCCCGAAGCTGGAGCAGCCCCTCGCGCTCGCCAGCTACACCGAGGGTGTGCGCCGCCAGGGACGTCGCCCAGGGCGTGCCCTCGTCGGCCTGGACCGCTTCGCCTGCCCGGCCGCTCTCGCGCCCGACCTCGGCGTGGAACCTCTGGCCGCCGTCTGGCACTTGGAGCGCGTGCTGCTCGCCGACGACGAACGGGTCGGTCTGGAGAGCACGTACGTCGCGGTGGAGCGCGCACCGAGGCTGGACACGGACTTCGAGCCGGACTCCTCCTTCTACCGCTATCTGCACGAGCGTCTCGGCATCGGCTTCGGGGACGCGGACGAGCGGCTGGAGACCGTTCTGGCCACGCCGCGCGAGGCGCTGCTGATCGGCACGCCACCCGCGCTGCCCATGCTGCTGATCCACCGGGTGTCGCGGGACACGGAGGGGCGGCCGCTGGAACGTGTGCGCTCGCTCTACCGAGGGGACCGGTTCTCCTTCACCGCCCATCTGCGTGGCGGCAGCTGAGGAGGAATCACCACCCCAACTCCTTCCACCGACCCACCCTCATCACGAAATGATAACGGGTCTAGTCCAAGTTTGACGCCCGGTTCCCCGCCGGTTCGCCGAGCCGTCGCCCTCGCGCCACCCGCCCCGACGACCGTTCGAGTCATGCGAGTCATAGTCGTCGGAGCCGGCGTGCTGGGAAGCATGCACGCCTGGCAGGCAATTCAGCGCGGCCACCAGGTCGTGCACATTGAGCGCGAGGCGGAGGCCCGGGGCGCCTCCGTCCGCAACTTCGGCCTGGTCTGGGTCAGCGGCCGTGCGGCAGGAGAGGAGCTGGCCACCGCCCTGCGGGCCCGCGAGCTGTGGGAGGAGATCGGCGCCGCCGTCCCCGGCCTCGGTTTCCGTGCCAACGGTTCGCTGACGGCCGTCACCACCGAGGCCGAACTCGCCGTCGCCCACGACGTCCTGGCCCGGCCCGATGCCGTCGCCCGGGGCCTGCGCCTCCTCACCCCCGGCGAGGTACGGGCCGTCAACCCGGCCCTGCGCGGCGACATCCTCGGCGCCCTGGCCTGCGATCGCGACGCCGCCGTGGAACCCCGCACGGCCCAGCGCGCCCTGAAGGAGGCCCTGCTCCGCTCCGGCCGCTACACCTTCCTCGGCGGCCGAGAGGTCCGCGACATCGTAGATACCGCCGGCGGGTCAGCCGTCCGCGACGACCGAGGCGAGGTGCACAGCGGCGACGCGGTCGTGCTGTGCACCGGCGCCTGGCTGGGCGGCCTCGTCCGCGAGCTCGCCCCGGAGCTGCCCGTCCGCCGCGTGCGCCTGCAGATGATGCAGACCGCCCCGCTGGGCGAGCCGCTCACCACCTCCGTCGCCGATGCCGACAGCTTCCGCTACTACCCCGCCTACGGCGGCGCCGCCCTCGACGCGATGGCCGCCGCACAGGCCCAGCCCGCGACCGCCGCCGAGCACAAGATGCAGCTGCTCATGGTGCAGCGCGCGGACGGCGGACTGACCATCGGCGACACCCACGAGTACGCCGAGCCGTTCGCCTTCGACGTCGACGAGGACCCGTACGAGCACCTCACCTCCGTAGCCGAGGCGCTGCTCGGCCGTCACCTGCCACCCGTCCGGCAGCGCTGGGCCGGCGTGTACGCACAGTGCGTGGACACCGCCCGCGTCGTGCATCGCGAGCGCGTACGGGACGACGCCTGGCTGGTGACCGGCCCCGGCGGGCGCGGCATGACGTGCGCCCCGGCGATCGCCGAAACCACCGCGAACGAACTGGGCTGGTGAGGGACGTGGTGAAGAAGGTCATGAGGAACGTGGTGAGCAACGTGGTGAGAGATTTGCCCCAGCGTACGAGCCTGGTCGTGCTGGACATGGCCGGTACCACCGTCGCCGACGACGGCCTGGTCGAGCGTGCCTTCACCGCCGCAGCACGAACTCTCGGCGTCGAGCCGGGCACCGCCCGCCACCACGAACAACTCGCCTACGTCCGCGCGACGATGGGCGAATCGAAGATCTCCGTCTTCCGGCACCTCTTCCCCGGCGACGAGGAGCAGGCCCGGCGCGCCAACGCGGCCTTCGAGTCCGCCTACGGACAGCTGGTTGCCGAAGGCCACTGCGAGCCCGTGCCAGGCGCCCGGGAAGCGATCGAACGGCTCCGCGCCGAAGGCCGCACCGTCGTCCTCACCACCGGCTTCGCACGCGTCACCCAGGATGCGATCCTGGCAGCCCTGCGCTGGACGGACCTCGCCGACCTCACCCTCTGCCCGGCAGACGCCGGCGGGCGCGGCCGCCCTTACCCCGACATGGTGCTCACCGCCCTGCTGCGCACCCGCGCCGCCGACGACGTACGGCGGATCGCCGTCGTGGGCGACACGTCCTACGACATGCTCTCCGGCACCAGGTCCGGGGCGGCCGTGGTCGCCGGCGTCCTGACCGGCGCCCACGACGAGGCAGCGCTCCGCGCCTGCGGAGCCACCCACATCCTCGGCTCCGTGGCGGAACTCCCCGCCCTGCTCGCCCGGACGGAGGACGGCCGTTGAGCACAGGCATCCGGTTCGACGGCGTGACGGTCGCCTACGGCAAGAACGTCGTCCTCGACTCGCTCGACCTCACCGTCGAACCCGGCGAGGTCATGGCACTGCTCGGGCCGTCCGGATCCGGCAAGACCACCGCCCTGCGCGCGGTCGCCGGTTTCGTACAGCCGGCCGCCGGCCGGGTCTTCATCGGGGACCGCGACGTCACCGACGTGCCGCCCCACCGGCGCGGCATCGGCATGGTGGTCCAGCAGTACGCCCTCTTCCCCCACATGCGGGTCGACGCCAACGTCGCCTTCGGCCTCAAGGCGCGCAGAATGCCGCGGGAGGAGACCGCCGCGCGCGTCGCGCAGGCGCTGGAGATGACAGGCATGGCCGGCTACGCCGAGCGCTACCCGCGCGAGCTCTCCGGCG
Organism: Streptomyces sp. URMC 127; assembly: GCF_051386535.1. Taxonomy (NCBI): domain Bacteria; kingdom Bacillati; phylum Actinomycetota; class Actinomycetes; order Kitasatosporales; family Streptomycetaceae; genus Streptomyces; species Streptomyces sp. URMC 127. Next base: position 3,639 of record NZ_JBPQTW010000120.1, on the reverse strand, counting down.
GACAGCAGCAGCGCGTCGCCATCGCCCGGGCGCTGGCCGTCCGGCCCGGCGTGCTGCTCTTCGACGAGCCGCTCTCGGCCCTCGACGCCCGGCTGCGCTCCGGCATGCTCGCCGAGCTCGCCCGGCTGCACCGCGACCTGCCGGACGTCAGCATGCTCTACGTCACGCACGACCAGGTCGAGGCGCTCACCCTCGCCGACCGGATCGCCGTCATGGACCGCGCCCGCCTGCAGGACTGCGGCACTCCGCAAGACCTCTACCGGCGGCCGCGCACCGCGTTCACGGCCTCCTTCGTCGGCAACGCCAATCTCCTGCCCGTGACGGTCACCGGCCACGGCGTACGCCTCGGCGACACGGCCCTGGACGTGCCGACCGGTGACGCCGCGGCAGGCGCCCGGGCAACCCTGTGCCTCCGCCCGCACCTGGTCCGGCTGGGGGAGGGGCCGAACACCCTGCGCGGAACGGTCGCGGAGGTGCAGTGGCGCGGTGTCACCCACCGCCTGGGCGTCGATGTCGCGGGGCACCGCGTCACGGCCGACGTGCCGGAGCTGCGCGAGACGCCCTCACTCGGCACCGGGATCACCCTGCACTTCGCGGCGCACGACGCGGTGCTGCTGCCGGCAGACCAGGCCGGAGGCGACGACGCGGTGCTGCTGCCGGCAGGCCGGGCCGGAGGCGACGACGCCCATGGCTAGCGTTCAGCTGCCGCTCGCACGGGTGGCCGCCCCCGCTTCCCCCTACCGGCGGATTCCGGCCTGGGCCCTGGCGCTCCCTCCCGTTGCCGCACTCGGCATCGTCTTCCTCCACCCCCTCGCGCTCGTCCTGTGGCAGTCGGTGTCCCCCGAGAGCGGCGGGCACGGATTCTCCGCCTACGCCGAGGTGTTCGCCCAGGCCGCGTTCCGGGACGCCCTGCGCAACACGGTGATGATCGCCGTCGGCGCGACCGCCGGCTCCCTGCTCCTCGGATTCGCGCTCGCCCTGGTCATCGCGTTCGTGCCGTTTCCCGGCGGCAAAGCGATCGGACGGTTCATCGACGTCTTCCTGTCCTTCCCCTCCTTCCTCATCACCCTCGCGCTGATGTTCGTCTACGGCACCGCCGGCATGGCCAACGGCGTGTGGACCGGGGTGACCGGGGCCGCGTCCGGCCCGTTCGACTTCCTGCACACGCCCTGGGGCGTTCTCCTCGCCGAGGTCACGTACTTCACGCCGTTCGTCATGCGGCCCCTGCTCGCCGCCTTCTCGCAGCTCGACACCGCGCAGCTCGACGTCGCGGCCTCGCTCGGCGCCCGCGCCCCACGGATCATCCGGCAGGTGATCCTGCCCGAGGCCCTGCCCGCACTGGCGGCCGGCGGCTCCCTCGTCCTCGTGATGTGCCTCAACGAATTCGGCATCGTCCTCTTTACCGGCGCAAAGGGCGTGACGACCCTGCCCGTACTCGTCTACGGCAAGGCCATCCTGGAAGGCGACTGGACCGGCGCGTGCGTGGTCGCCGTCGTCAACATCGCTCTCTCCCTGACGCTCTACGGGATCTACCGGACGCTCACCACCCGCATGGAGGGAGCCCGCCGTGCTCGTGCATAGCCGTCGTGCCCGCCGGGCGGTCCAGGCCGTCTTCCTCGCCCTGTTCCTCCCCGTCTTCGCGCTGCCGTTCCTCGTCGTCGTGGCAGCTTCCCTCGCCACCGGATGGAGCGGGGTGCTTCCCTCCGGGGCGACGCTCGGCCACTACCGGGCGGTCGCTCACGCAGAGGCGCTCGACGCCCTGACCACCAGCGTGCTCACCGCCCTCGCGGCCTCGGTGATCGCCCTCGTCACCGGCACCTGGGCGGCCCTCGCGGGCCGGGGCTCGCGCGCCCGCCGCGTGATCGACCTGCTGTTCATGCTGCCGGTGGCCGTACCGTCCGTGGTCGTCGGGCTCGCCCTGCTCGTCGCCTTCTCCAAGCCCCCGTTCCTGCTCAACGGCACGCCTGCCGTCGTCGTCCTGGCACACGCGATCCTGGTGACAGCCTTCGCCCACCAGTCCGTATCGGCGGCTTCGGACCGTCTCGACCCCGCCTTCGAACAGGCCGCCGCGAGCCTCGGCGCAAGTCCTCTGCGCGTTCTGCTGCAGGTGAAGCTGCCTCTTCTCCTGCCGTCCCTCTCCGCCGCCGCGGGGCTCTGCTTCGCCCTGTCGATGGGCGAGCTCAGCGCCACGATGATGCTCTACCCGCCCGACTGGCTGCCCCTGCCCGTCAAGGTCTTCGCCGCCACCGACCGCGGCGCGCTCTTCCCCGGTGCCGCGCTCGCCGTCGTCCTCATGGCCACCACGCTCCTCGTGCTCCTCGCGGTCTCCCGTGTCCGCACACGAGCCTCCCACCGCTGACTTCCCCGCCTCCCACCCTTCAGCCGCGTTCGAAGGAGTCCCCGTGTCCCGTTTGCGTACGCTGTTCCCGCCGGCCGCCGCCCTGCTCGTCCTCCTCCCACTGACCGCCTGCGGCGGGACAGCCGGCGCCGGAGCGAAGGAAATCACCGTCTACAGCGCCGACGGACTCAAGGCCGAGGACGGCTCCGGCTTCTACGACAAGGTCTTCAAGGACTTCGGGAAGAAGACCGGCATCAAGGTCAACTATGTCGAGGGCGGCTCCGGCGAAGTCGTGCAGCGCCTGGCCCGGGAGAAGTCCAACACCAAGGCGGATGTCGTCGTCACCTTGCCGCCCTTCGTCCAGCAGGCGGACGGCAAGGGCCTGCTTGCCGTCTACCGGCCCGAGGGATCGGACAAGGTCGCGGAGGGCGACAAGGATCCCTCCGGCAAGTGGACCGCAGTCGCCAACAACTACTTCTGCTTCATCTACAACTCGAAAGAGCTGGCGAACAGCAGCCGGCCGAAGACGTGGAAGGACCTCCTGGACTCCGCATACAAGGGCAAGCTGCAGTACTCCACTCCGGGAGTCGCGGGTGACGGCACGGCCGTCCTGATCAAGGCCATGCACGACCTCGGCGGCAAGGAACCCGCCATGGCCTATCTCAAGGAGCTGCAGAAGAACAACGTCGGCCCGTCAAAGTCCACCGGCCAGCTCGCCCCGAAGGTCGACAAGGGCGAACTCCTCGTCGCCAACGGGGACGTCCAGATGAACTTCGCCAACATGAAGACAATGCCGAACCAGGGCATCTTCTTCCCCGCGGGCGACAGCGGAAAGCCCACCACGTTCGCCCTCCCGTACGCGGCAGGCCTGGTGAAGAACGCCCCGCACGCCGAGAACGCCAAGAAGTTCCTGGACTATCTCCTCACCGAGCAGGTGCAGCGAGACGTCTCGTCCGCCGGTGGCGGCTTCGCGGCCCGTACGGACGTCAAGGCGACCGACCCGAACGCCGCCTCTCTCACCCGCCTCATGAAGGGGGTGGAGGTCTTCCGCCCCGACTGGGCCGACATCGACAAGAACCTCACCTCGTACGTCGCGGCGTGGAAGGAAGCCACCGGCAGTTGACCGGCCCCGCGTCTCTGTGATCCGCTTTCTCTGACCTGCGGGTTCGTGGACGCCTCCGCGACGTCGGTGGCGACTGCTTCGGGCGGGACGGGGTGCACCGCTCGTCGACGCACGAACGTTCGAGGACGGGTAGTCCATGAGGGTCGGGGGGGGGGGGGGGGGGGGGGGGGGGGGGGGG
>NZ_JBPQTW010000119.1:0-21191 GCF_051386535.1 Streptomyces sp. URMC 127 | reverse complement strand
GCCCCGCAGGCGCCCCCGCCGCCCGCCGCGCAGACCGGCCACTTCACGCTTCCGCAGGGTGCCCCCGTGCCGGGCACGGCTCCCGGCACGCAGCCCGCCGATCCCGCCCACGCCGCCGTCGCGGTGATCCTCATCGGGCCGGCCGGCGCCGGGAAGACCACCGTGGCCCGGCACTGGGCGGACACCCGCCGCGTGCCCACCGCCCACATCAGCCTGGACGACGTCCGCGAGTGGGTGCGCTCGGGCTTCGCCGACCCGCAGTCCGGCTGGAACGACCACTCCGAGGCGCAGTACCGGCTGGCCCGCCGCACCTGCGGCTTCGCCGCCCGCAACTTCCTCGCCAACGGCATCTCCTGCATCCTCGACGACGCCGTCTTCCCCGACCGGCCCGCCGTCGGCCTGGGCGGCTGGAAGCGGCACGTGGGTCCCGGCCTGCTCCCCGTCGTGCTGCTGCCCGGCCTGGAGGTCGTCCTGGAGCGCAACGCCGAGCGCACGGGCAACCGCCGCCTCGGCGACGAGGAGGTGGCCCGGATCCACGGCCGGATGGCCGGCTGGTACGGCTCGGGCCTGCCGATCATCGACAACTCCCAGCAGGACGTCGCCACCACCGCGCGCCTGCTCGACGAGGTCGTCGCCCGCTCGCTGAGCAGCCCGCCCAGCTGGTGACCGCCCCCGGCCGGGCGCCCCGCAGCGGGCGCCCGTCCGGACGCGCTGGGACGGCCGCCCGCGAAGCCCGGCCGTAGGCTCAAAGACATGTCCGAGGTGTACGCGGCACGCCGCGAGCGGCTGCGCGAGCGCTGCCACGCGGCCGGGAGCGAGGCCGCCCTGGTCTCCGGGAACGCCAACGTCCGCTATCTGGCCGGCACCGCACCGGCCGGGGCGGCGCTGCTGGTGACCCCCGGCCAGGACGTCCTGCTGTGCCCCTGCGACCCCTGCGGCACCGCCGCGGGCCCCCGGGCGGCGGAGGACCTGCAGGTCCTCGTGCTGGCCGAGGCGGACGGCGACCCCGCCGTCGCCGGTGCCGAGCGCGCCGCGGCCGCCGGGCTCGGCTCGCTCGCCGTGGAGGAGCACCACCTGACGGTCTCCCGCCACCGCGCCCTGCAGTCGGTCGCGCCCCGGCTGCGGCTCGCGGACCTGGGCGCCGCCGTGGAGCAGCAGCGGCTGGTCAAGGACGACGAGGAGATCTCCTCCCTGCGGATCGCCGCGGAGATCGCCGACCAGGCCCTGGGGGAGCTGCTGGAGTCGATCCTGGTCGGGCGGACCGAGCGGCACCTGGCCCTGGAGCTGGAGCGCCGGCTGGTCGACCACGGTGCGACGGGCCCGGCCTTCCCCACCTCGGTGGGCACCGGGCCGAACTCGGGGCTGGCCGGGCACCTGCCCGGCGACCGCCGGGTGGAGGAGGGCGACTTCCTCAGCGTGTGCGTGGGCGCCGACTACCGCGGCTACCGCAGCGAGATCGGCCGGACGTTCGTGATCGGGACCAGCCCGGCGGACTGGCAGATCGAGCTCTACGACCAGGTCTTCGCCGCCCAGCGGGCCGGCCGGGAGGCGCTCGCGCCGGGCACGCCGTACCGGGACGTGGACCGTGCGGCGCGCGTGGTGCTGGAGGCCGCCGGGCACGGCGAGCGGGTCGGGCCGCGGATCGGACACGGCGTGGGGCTCGAAAACGACGAGGACCCTCGGCTGACGCCTTCGGCAATGGGTAAACTGGACGCTTGCGTGCCGGTCACCGTAGATCCGGGGGTACACCTCCCGGGCCGCGGCGGGGTCCGGATCGATGACACGCTCGTCGTCCGCCCCGAGGCGGACGGCGGACCCGAGCTACTCACCATCACGACCAAAGAGCTGCTCGCGCTCTAGCGGGGCGCACCGCACTTTCTGGTTCCACCAGTCCAGGAGATACCGCAACCGTGGCATCCACGAACGACCTCAAGAACGGCATGGTGCTCAAGCTCGAAGGCGGCCAGCTCTGGTCCGTCGTCGAGTTCCAGCACGTCAAGCCCGGCAAGGGCCCCGCCTTCGTCCGTACGAAGCTGAAGAACGTGCTCTCCGGCAAGGTCGTCGACAAGACCTTCAACGCCGGCGTGAAGGTCGAGACGGCCACCGTCGACCGCCGCGACATGCAGTTCTCCTACATGGACGGCGACTACTTCGTCTTCATGGACATGCAGACGTACGACCAGCTGATGGTCGACCGCAAGGCCGTGGGCGACGCCGCCAACTTCCTGCTCGAGGGCTTCACCGCCACCGTGGCCACGCACGAGGGCGAGGTGCTCTACGTCGAGCTGCCGGCCGCCGTCGAGCTGACCATCGAGCACACCGACCCGGGCGTCCAGGGCGACCGCTCCACCGGTGGCACCAAGCCCGCCAAGCTGGAGACGGGCTACGAGATCCAGGTCCCGCTCTTCGTCACCACCGGCGAGAAGATCAAGGTCGACACGCGCACCGGCGATTACCTCGGCCGGGTGAACAGCTAACCGTGGCTGCCCGCAGCAAGGCCCGTAAGCGCGCCTTCCAGATCCTCTTCGAGGCCGACCAGCGCGGCATCACCGTGCAGAACGTGCTCGCGGACTGGATCCGGCACTCGCGGTCCGACGACCGCCAGCCGCCGGTGAACGAGTACACGATGCAGCTGGTCGAGGGGTACGCCGGGCACGTCGCCCGGATCGACGAGCTGATCTCCACCTACGCGGTCGACTGGGACCTGGACCGGATGCCGGTCGTGGACCGGAACATCGTGCGGCTCGGTGCCTACGAGCTGATCTGGGAGGACGGCACTCCGGACGCCGTGGCGATCGACGAGGCGGTGCAGCTCGCCAAGGAGTTCTCCACGGACGAGTCGCCGGCCTTCGTCAACGGCCTGCTCGGCCGCTTCAAGGAGCTCAAGCCGAGCCTCCGGCGCGACGAGAAGTAGGCGCACCAAAACCAAACCGCCCGGGGGCGGGAAACCGCAAGGTTTCCCGCCCCCGGGCGGTTGTATGACCGGGCCGGCCGTCAGGCGTCCTCGTGCTGGACCGCGCGGCGCGCGTCCGCATCGAGCACGCCCCAGCTGATCAGCTGCTCGGTGAGCACCGAGGGCGACTGGTCGTAGATGACGGCAAGGGTGCGCAGGTCGTCCTGGCGGATCGAGAGGACCTTGCCGTTGTAGTCGCCGCGCTGGCTCTGGATGGTGGCCGCGTAACGCTGGAGCGGGCCGGCCTTCTCGGCCGGCACATGGGCCAGGCGCTCAAGGTCCAGAACCAGCTTCGGCGGCGGCTCGGCGGCGCCGCCCGGCGTGGTGCCGGGCAGCAGCTCCTGCACGGGAACCCCGTAGAAGTCGGCCAGCTCGGCCAGGCGCTGCACGGTCACGGCACGGTCGCCGCGCTCGTACGAACCCACTACGACGGCCTTCCAGCGGCCCTGGGACTTCTCCTCCACGCCGTGAAGGGAGAGGCCCTGCTGGGTGCGGATGGCGCGGAGCTTGGCCCCGAGCTGTTTGGCGTATTCGCTGGACATAAAGCTCCCCGGACGCTGTATCGACGTGCGACGGCGTCTGATGCGACTGCCGCGTGTCTGGTAACTCACTGTGAGGTTACGCAGCGTAATCTGACTTCGTCAAGCCGAATGGTCCATACCGTCCCCCAGGAGGGGTGACGGTGAGCGCCCGGCGCCGGGGCTGGTACGGTGAGGAGGTAAATCCGACGTCCTTTAATGTCCGTCCCGTGAGGCGGAGAAGGAGGTCCGTTTCGTATGGACGCAATTCCCAGCGCGCGTCCCGTGCTCGAAGCACCGGACATCGCCCGGGTCCTCACCCGTATCGCGCATGAGATCGTCGAGCGCGCCAAGGGCGCCGACGACGTCGTGCTCCTCGGCATTCCCACCCGCGGCGTCTTCCTCGCCCGCCGGCTGGCCGCCAAGCTCGAGGAGATCACCGGAGGCAAGACCCCGGTCGGCTCCCTCGACATCACCATGTACCGCGACGACCTGCGGCTCCGCCCCGCGCGTGCCCTCGCCCGCACGGAGATCCCCGGTGAGGGCATCGACGGCAAGCTCGTCGTCCTGGTCGACGACGTGCTCTTCTCCGGCCGCACCATCCGCGCCGCCCTCGACGCGATGAACGACCTGGGCCGCCCGCGCGCCGTCCAGCTCGCCGTCCTCGTCGACCGCGGCCACCGCGAGCTCCCCATCCGCGCCGACTACGTCGGCAAGAACCTCCCGACGTCGCTGCGGGAGACGGTCAAGGTCCACCTCACCGAGGAGGACGGCCGCGACAGCGTGCTCCTCGGCGCGGGCGCGACCGCCCCGGCCGACGGGCAGTAACCCCCACCGCGGACCCGGTAGCCCGGGCCCGTGCCGCGGCATGCCCGCCCGTACCCCCGCATACCTCCCCAACCACGGAGCAACCGGATGCAGCGCCACCTCATCTCGGCCGCCGACCTCACGCGCGACGACGCCGTCCTGATCCTCGACACCGCCGAGGAGATGGCCCGGGTCGCCGACCGGCCCATCAAGAAACTGCCGACCCTGCGCGGCCGCACCGTCGTCAACCTCTTCTTCGAGGACTCGACGCGTACCCGCATCTCCTTCGAGGCCGCCGCCAAGCGGCTCTCCGCCGACGTCATCAACTTCTCCGCCAAGGGCTCCTCGGTCTCCAAGGGCGAGTCGCTGAAGGACACCGCGCTGACCCTGGAGGCGATGGGCGCGGACGCCGTCGTCATCCGCCACCACGCCTCCGGCGCGCCCTACCGGCTGGCGAACTCCGGCTGGATCGACGGGGCCGTCGTCAACGCCGGCGACGGCACCCACGAGCACCCGACCCAGGCCCTGCTGGACGCCTTCACCATGCGCCGCCGCCTGGTCGGCCGGGACGCGGGGCTCGGCCAGGACCTCTCCGGGCGCCGCATCACGATCGTCGGCGACGTGCTGCACAGCCGCGTGGCCCGCTCCAACGTCCACCTGCTGACCACCCTCGGCGCCGAGGTCACCCTCGTCGCCCCGCCCACGCTGGTGCCGGTCGGCGTGGAGGCCTGGCCCTGCGAGGTCTCCTACGACCTCGACGCCGTGCTGCCCAAGTCCGACGCCGTGATGATGCTGCGCGTCCAGCGCGAGCGGATGAACGCCGCCTTCTTCCCGACCGAGCGCGAGTACGCCCGCCGCTACGGCCTGGACGCCGACCGCATGGCGAAGATGCCCGAGCACGCCGTCGTGATGCACCCCGGCCCGATGAACCGCGGCATGGAGATCACCGCCGAGGTCGCCGACTCCGCCCGCTGCACGGCCGTCGAGCAGGTCGCCAACGGCGTCAGCACCCGCATGGCCGTCCTCTACCTGCTGCTCGGCGGCTCCGAGCCGGCCGTGACCACGAACAACGCCCGCACCGAGGAGAACAAGTAATGTCCAAGATCCTGATCCGCGGTGCGAAGGTCCTCGGCGGCGAGCCGCAGGACGTGCTGATCGACGGCGAGACCATCGCCGAGGTCGGTGCCGGGCTGACCGCCCCCGAGGACGCCCAGGTCATCGAGGCCGCCGGCAAGATCCTGCTGCCCGGCCTGGTCGACCTCCACACCCACCTGCGCGAGCCCGGCCGCGAGGACTCCGAGACCGTCCTCACCGGCACCCGCGCCGCCGCGAGCGGCGGCTACACCGCCGTCTTCGCCATGGCCAACACCTTCCCCGTCGCCGACACCGCCGGCGTCGTCGAGCAGGTCTGGCGCCTGGGCAAGGAGTCCGGCTACTGCGACGTGCAGCCGATCGGCGCCGTCACCGTCGGCCTGGAGGGCAAGCAGCTCTCCGAGCTCGGCGCCATGCACGACTCCGCCGCCGGCGTCACCGTCTTCTCCGACGACGGCAAGTGCGTCGACGACGCCGTGATCATGCGCCGCGCGCTGGAGTACGTGAAGGCCTTCGGCGGCGTCGTCGCCCAGCACGCCCAGGAGCCCCGGCTCACCGAGGGCGCCCAGATGAACGAGGGCGTCGTCTCCGCCGAGCTCGGCCTGGGCGGCTGGCCCGCCGTCGCCGAGGAGTCGATCATCGCCCGCGACGTGCTGCTCGCCGAGCACGTCGGCTCCCGGGTGCACATCTGCCACCTGTCCACGGCCGGCTCCGTCGAGATCGTCCGCTGGGCCAAGTCGCGCGGCATCGACGTCACCGCCGAGGTCACCCCGCACCACCTGCTGCTGACCGACGAGCTCGTCCGCTCGTACAACCCGGTCTACAAGGTCAACCCGCCGCTGCGCACGGAGCGCGACGTCATGGCCCTGCGCGAGGCCCTGGCCGACGGCACGATCGACATCGTCGCCACCGACCACGCACCGCACCCGCACGAGGACAAGGACTGCGAGTGGGCCGCGGCCGCCATGGGCATGGTGGGCCTGGAGACCGCGCTGTCCGTCGTCCAGCAGACGATGGTCGAGACCGGGCTGCTGGACTGGGCCGGCGTCGCCGAGCGCATGTCCGTCAAGCCGGCCCGCATCGGCAGCCTCGACGGCCACGGCCGCCCGATCGCCGCCGGTGAGCCCGCCAACCTCACCCTGGTGGATTCCGCTTACCGTGGTGTCGTGGACCCCGCGGGCTTCGCCTCCCGCAGCCGCAACACCCCCTACGAGGGCCGCGAGCTGCCGGGTCGCGTCACCCACACCTTCCTGCGGGGCCGGGCAACGGTCGTGGACGGGATTCTCGCGTGACATCTGCACCATCTGCACTGATCAACCTGGCGGCCGAGCAGAAGTCTGCCGCCGTCACCGACTGGGCCGCCCGCATCGGCTGGGTCGTGGGGCTGCTGCTCTTCGTCGCGCTGCTCTACTGGCTGATGCGCGAGGGCTGGAAGTGGCGCGGCACGCTCCAGGGCGACCTGCCCGAGCTGCCCGCCGCCCCCGCCGAGCGGGGTGAACCCTCCCTGACGATGACCGGTCGTTACCACGGCTCCACCACCGCCGGGCAGTGGCTCGACCGCATCGTCGCGCGCGGCCTCGGCACCCGCAGCCGCGCCGAGCTCACCCTGACGGAGCAGGGCGTCGGCGTCGTCCGCCCCGGCGCCCAGGACTTCTTCATCCCCGCGGACCGGGTGCGCGGCGCCCGGCTCGACAAGGGCATCGCCGGCAAGGTCCTCACCGAGGGCGGCCTGCTGGTGATCACCTGGGTGCACGGGGACCGCGAGATCGATTCCGGTTTCCGCTCCGACCGGGTGGCCGAGCACGCCGCCTGGGTCGAGGCCCTCACCCACCTGCACCACCTGAACAGCGACACGGAAGGCGCACGATGACGACCTCCAGCAGGGGAGCCGCGAAGGTTCCCGCCGTACTCGTCCTGGAGGACGGCCGGATCTTCCGCGGCCGGGCCTACGGGGCCGTGGGGCAGACCTTCGGCGAGGCCGTGTTCTCCACCGGCATGACCGGCTACCAGGAGACCCTGACCGACCCCTCGTACCACCGCCAGGTCGTCGTGATGACGGCCCCGCACGTGGGCAACACCGGCGTCAACGACGAGGACCCCGAGTCCGCCCGCATCTGGGTCGCCGGCTACGTCGTGCGCGACCCCGCCCGTATCCCCTCCAACTGGCGCTCGCGCCGGTCCCTGGACGAGGAGCTGGCCAAGCAGGGCGTCGTCGGCATCTGCGGCATCGACACCCGCGCCCTCACCCGCCATCTGCGCGAGCGCGGCGCCATGCGCGTCGGCATCTTCTCCGGGCACTCCCTGCCGGACGAGGGCGCGATGCTCGCCGAGGTGCGCCAGGCCCCCGAGATGACGGGCGCCGACCTCTCCGCCGAGGTCGCCACCAAGGAGACCTACGTCGTCCCCGCGATCGGCGAGAAGCGGTTCACCGTCGCCGCGATCGATCTGGGCATCAAGGGCATGACCCCGCACCGGATGGCCGAGCGCGGCATCGAGGTGCACGTCCTGCCCGCCACGGCCACCGCCGAGGACGTCTACGCCGTGAACCCCGACGGCGTGTTCTTCTCCAACGGCCCGGGCGACCCGAGCACCGCCGACCACCCGGTCGCCGTCATGCGCGAGGTCCTCTCCCGCAGGACGCCGCTGTTCGGCATCTGCTTCGGCAACCAGATCCTCGGCCGCGCCCTCGGCTTCGGCACCTACAAGCTGAAGTACGGCCACCGCGGCATCAACCAGCCCGTGCAGGACCGCACGACCGGCAAGGTCGAGGTCACCGCGCACAACCACGGCTTCGCCGTCGACGCCCCGCTCGACCGGGCGACCGACACGCCGTACGGCCGGGTCGAGGTCTCCCACGTGTGTCTGAACGACAACGTGGTGGAAGGCCTCCAGTTGCTCGACCAGCCGGCATTCAGCGTCCAGTACCACCCCGAAGCAGCAGCAGGCCCGCACGACGCCGCGTACCTGTTCGACCGCTTCGTCTCCCTGATGGAGGGCCAGCGTGCCTAAGCGCACCGACATCCAGTCCGTTCTGGTCATCGGCTCCGGCCCGATCGTCATCGGCCAGGCCGCGGAGTTCGACTACTCCGGCACCCAGGCCTGCCGCGTGCTGAAGTCCGAGGGCCTGCGGGTCATCCTCGTCAACTCCAACCCGGCCACGATCATGACCGACCCGGAGATCGCCGACGCCACGTACGTCGAGCCGATCACCCCCGAGTTCGTCGAGAAGATCATCGCCAAGGAGCGCCCCGACGCCCTCCTGCCCACCCTCGGCGGCCAGACCGCGCTCAACACCGCCATCTCCATGCACGAGAACGGCGTGCTGGAGAAGTACGGCGTGGAGCTCATCGGCGCCAACGTCGAGGCCATCCACAAGGGTGAGGACCGCGACCTGTTCAAGGGCGTCGTCGAGGCAGTCCGCGCCAAGACCGGCCACGGCGAGTCCGCCCGCTCGGTCATCTGCCACACCATGGACGAGGTCCTCGCGGGCGTCGAGACGCTCGGCGGCTACCCCGTCGTCGTCCGCCCCTCCTTCACCATGGGCGGCGCCGGCTCCGGCTTCGCCCACGACGAGGAGGAGCTGCGCCGCATCGCAGGCCAGGGCCTCACGCTCTCCCCGACCACCGAGGTGCTCCTGGAGGAGTCCATCCTCGGCTGGAAGGAGTACGAGCTGGAGCTGATGCGCGACAAGAACGACAACGTCGTGGTCGTCTGCTCCATCGAGAACTTCGACCCCATGGGCGTCCACACGGGCGACTCCATCACCGTCGCCCCGGCGATGACGCTCACCGACCGCGAGTACCAGATCCTCCGGGACGTCGGCATCGCGATCATCCGCGAGGTCGGCGTCGACACCGGCGGCTGCAACATCCAGTTCGCGGTCAACCCCGACGACGGCCGGGTCATCGTCATCGAGATGAACCCGCGCGTCTCGCGCTCCTCCGCGCTCGCCTCCAAGGCCACCGGCTTCCCGATCGCGAAGATCGCCGCCCGTCTCGCCGTCGGCTACACGCTGGACGAGATCCCCAACGACATCACCGAGAAGACCCCGGCGTCCTTCGAGCCCACGCTCGACTACGTCGTCGTCAAGGCGCCCCGCTTCGCGTTCGAGAAGTTCCCGGCCGCCGACGCCACCCTCACCACGACCATGAAGTCGGTCGGCGAGGCCATGGCCATCGGCCGCAACTTCACCGAGGCGCTGCAGAAGGCCCTGCGCTCCCTGGAGAAGAAGGGCTCGCAGTTCGACTTCGTCACGGCTCCCGGCGACAAGGCGGAGCTGCTGGCCAAGGCCAAGGTGCCCACCGACGGCCGGATCAACACGGTGATGGCCGCGATCCGCGCCGGTGCCACCCCGGAGGAGGTCTTCGAGGCCACCCGCATCGACCCGTGGTTCACGGACCAGCTCTTCCTGATCAAGGAGATCGCGGACGACCTGGCCGCCGCCGTCCGGCTGGAGCCCGAGCTGCTGGCCGAGGCCAAGCGGCACGGCTTCTCCGACGCCCAGATCGGCGCCATCCGCAGCCTGCCCGAGGGCGTCGTCCGCGAGGTCCGGCACGCCCTCGGCGTCCGCCCGGTCTACAAGACGGTCGACACCTGCGCCGCCGAGTTCGCCGCGAAGACCCCGTACTTCTACTCCTCCTACGACGAGGAGACCGAGGTCGCGCGCCGCGAGAAGCCCGCGGTGATCATCCTGGGCTCCGGTCCGAACCGCATCGGCCAGGGCATCGAGTTCGACTACTCCTGCGTCCACGCCTCCTTCGCCCTCAGCGACGCCGGCTACGAGACCGTGATGGTCAACTGCAACCCCGAGACCGTCTCCACCGACTACGACACCTCCGACCGGCTCTACTTCGAGCCGCTCACCCTGGAGGACGTCCTGGAGATCGTCCACGCCGAGCAGGAGGCCGGCCCCGTCGCGGGCGTCGTCGTCCAGCTCGGCGGCCAGACCCCGCTCGGCCTCGCCCAGGCCCTCAAGGACAACGGCGTGCCGATCGTCGGCACCTCGCCCGAGGCCATCGACCTCGCCGAGGAGCGCGGCGCCTTCGGCCGCGTGCTCACCGAGGCCGGCCTGCCCGCGCCGAAGTACGGCACCGCCTTCTCCTTCGAGGAGGCCAAGGGCATCGCCGCCGAGATCGGCTACCCGGTCATGGTCCGCCCGTCCTACGTGCTCGGCGGCCGCGGCATGGAGATCGTCTACGACGAGCCCTCCCTCGGCGAGTACCTGGAGCGCCACGCCGGCCTGATCTCCGAGCACCCGGTCCTCATCGACCGCTTCCTCGACGACGCCATCGAGATCGACGTCGACGCGCTCTACGACGGCCACGAGCTCTACCTCGGCGGCGTCATGGAGCACATCGAGGAGGCCGGCATCCACTCCGGCGACTCCGCCTGCGCCCTGCCCCCGATCACCCTCGGCGGCTTCGACATCAAGCGGCTGCGCGCCTCCACCGAGGCCATCGCCAAGGGCGTCGGCGTCCGCGGCCTGATCAACATCCAGTTCGCCATGGCCGGGGACATCCTCTACGTCCTGGAGGCCAACCCGCGCGCCTCCCGCACGGTCCCCTTCACCTCCAAGGCGACCGCCGTGCCGCTCGCCAAGGCCGCCGCCCGCATCTCGCTGGGCGCGACCATCGCCGAGCTGCGCGCCGAGGGCATGCTGCCCAAGGAGGGCGACGGCGGCACCCTGCCGATGGACGCCCCGATCTCCGTCAAGGAGGCCGTGATGCCGTGGTCGCGCTTCCGCGACATCCACGGCCGCGGCGTGGACACCGTCCTCGGCCCGGAGATGCGCTCCACCGGCGAGGTCATGGGCATCGACACCGTCTTCGGCACCGCCTACGCGAAGTCGCAGGCCGGCGCCTACGGCGCGCTGCCGACCAAGGGCCGGGCCTTCGTCTCGGTGGCCAACCGCGACAAGCGCTCGATGATCTTCCCGGCGCGCGAGCTGGTCGCCCACGGCTTCGAGCTGCTGGCCACCTCCGGCACCGCCGAGGTCCTCCGCCGCAACGGCATCAACGCCACCGTGGTGCGCAAGCAGAGCGAGGGCGAGGGCCCGGACGGCGAGAAGACCATCGTCCAGCTCATCCACGACGGCCAGGTCGACCTGATCGTCAACACGCCCTACGGCACCGGCGGCCGCCTCGACGGCTACGAGATCCGTACGGCCGCGGTCGCCCGCGCGGTGCCCTGCCTGACCACGGTCCAGGCCCTCGCGGCCGCCGTCCAGGGCATCGAGGCGCTCACCCGCGGAGACGTCGGGGTGCGCTCCCTGCAGGAGCACGCGGAGCACCTGATCGCCGCCCGGTCCTGACCACCCTTCCCGCCCGTGGGCCCCGGCTCTCGCCGGGGCCCACGGGCGGCCCCTTGGAACCTCCCCTTCGGCTGCGGAAGGCCCGGCCCCCATGTACTCCCTCTTCTTCCGACTGATCTTCCAGCGGATGGACCCCGAGAAGGCCCACCACATGGCCTTCGCCTGGATCCGCGCCGCGGCCCGCGTCCCCGTCCTGCGCACCTTCGTCGCGGCCGTCCTCGCCCCCCGCCACAAGGAGCTGCGCACCGAGGCCCTCGGCCTGCGCATGCACGGCCCCTTCGGCCTCGCCGCGGGCTTCGACAAGAACGCCGCGGCCATCGACGGCATGGCCATGCTCGGCTTCGACCACGTCGAGATCGGCACGGTCACCGCGCAGCCCCAGCCCGGCAACCCCAAGAAGCGCCTCTTCCGCCTCGTCGCCGACCGCGCGCTGATCAACCGCATGGGCTTCAACAACGACGGCTCGGCGGCCGTCGCGGAGCGCCTGGCGGCCCGGAAGGCCGTCTTCCGCACCACCGTCGGCGTCAACATCGGCAAGACCAAGGTCGTGCCGGAGGCCGAGGCCGTCGCCGACTACGTCACCTCCACCGAGCGCCTCGCCGCCCACGCCGACTACCTCGTCGTCAACGTCTCCTCGCCCAACACGCCCGGCCTGCGCAACCTCCAGGCCACCGAGGCGCTGCGCCCGCTGCTGACCGCGGTCCGCGAGGCCGCCGACCGCACGGTCACCTCGCGGCGCGTGCCGCTGCTGGTGAAGATCGCCCCCGATCTGGCCGACGAGGACGTCGACGCCGTGGCCGACCTCGCCGTCGAGCTCGGCCTGGACGGCATCATCGCCACCAACACGACGATCGCCCGCGAGGGCCTGGGCCTGGCCACGCCCAAGCGGACCGTCGAGGCCATCGGCGCCGGCGGCCTGTCCGGCGCCCCGTTGAAGAACCGCTCCCTGGAGGTCCTGAGCCGCCTGTACGCCCGCGTGGGCGACCGGATCACCCTCGTCGGGGTCGGCGGCATCGAGACCGCCGACGACGCCTGGGAGCGCATCCTGGCGGGCGCCACGCTGATCCAGGGCTACAGCGCCTTCATCTACGAGGGCCCGTTCTGGTGCCGCAAGATCCACAACGGGCTGGCCGAGAAGCTCGCGGCCAGCCCGTACAAGACCCTCGCCGAAGCGGTAGGCGCCGCCACGCGTTGACCACGGCCCGTGTGTGGGCAGTCGTTCCGCAGGGCGGAACGGGTGGGCGCACACCGACCACCGGCCCGCACCCGACCCGAAAAGGGAAACCCATGACCACCGAACCCTTCGGCGCGAGACTCCGCCGTGCCATGGACGAGCGCGGCCCGCTCTGCGTCGGCATCGACCCGCACGCCTCCCTCCTCGCCGACTGGGGCCTGCCCGACACCATCGACGGCCTGGAGCGCTTCACCCGCACCGTCGTGGAGGCGCTCGCCGACCGCGTGGCCGTCCTCAAGCCCCAGTCCGCCTTCTTCGAGCGCTTCGGCTCGCGCGGCATCGCCGTCCTGGAGCAGGCCGTCGCCGACTCCCGGGAGGCCGGCGCGCTGGTCCTCATGGACGCCAAGCGCGGTGACATCGGCTCCACCATGGCCGCCTACGCCGCCACCTACCTCGACCCCGCCTCGCCGCTCTTCTCCGACGCCGTGACGGTGAGCCCCTACCTCGGCTACGGCTCGCTGCGCCCGGCGCTGGAGCTGGCGCGCGAGAGCGGCACCGGGGTCTTCG
The DNA here is from genome assembly GCF_051386535.1 of Streptomyces sp. URMC 127. Classification (NCBI taxonomy): domain Bacteria; kingdom Bacillati; phylum Actinomycetota; class Actinomycetes; order Kitasatosporales; family Streptomycetaceae; genus Streptomyces; species Streptomyces sp. URMC 127. The sequence continues at coordinate 7,770 of NZ_JBPQTW010000119.1, read as the reverse complement.
TGCTCGCGCTCACCTCGAACCCGGAGGGCGCCGAGGTGCAGCACGCCGTACGGGCCGGCGGGGCGAGCGTGGCCGCGACCATGCTGGACCACCTGCGGGCGGAGAACGCGGACGCCGCGCCCATGGGCTCGTTCGGCGCGGTCGTCGGCGCCACCCTGGGCGGCTCGCTCGGCGCGGCGCGCGCGGACCTGGACATCAACGGACCGCTGCTCGCGCCCGGCATCGGCGCGCAGGGCGCGACCGCCGCCGACCTGCCGAAGGTCTTCGGCGCGGCCGTGCGCGACGTCGTGCCGAACGTCAGCCGGGGCGTGCTCCGGCACGGGCCGGACGTCACGGCGCTGCGGGCGAGCGCCGAGCGGTTCGCGGCCGAGGTGCGGGAGGCCGTGGGCGCCGCGGATCCGTCGGCCGGGTAGCCGCCGGGGGCCCGCGGCGCGGCCGGCGGGGGCCCGGCGAGCGCGCGGCGGGGCCCGGCGCGCGGTCGTCCGCCGCGGAAGCGTCAAAATTGTTGGTCTATATGTCCGGAAAAGTCCTGGTCGAGCGAGTCTGACCAGGACTTTTCGCTTGTTCTCGCTGACTGGAGCGGAATCGGCCGCTAGTCTCCGACGAGAGCGAACGTGCAAGCGCGTTGCTCGTTGCTCCCCAGGTGTGGGCCGACTAGGTTCCTCACCGGTCCGTTATCCGACAGTTCGATATCCGAGGTGACGTAGGCGTGGCTCTTCCGCCCCTTACCCCTGAACAGCGCGCTGCCGCGCTCGAAAAGGCCGCCGCGGCTCGCCGGGAGCGCGCCGAGGTCAAGAATCGGCTCAAGCACTCCGGAGCCTCGCTGCACGATGTCATCGCGCAGGGCCAGACGAACGAAGTGATCGGCAAGATGAAGGTCAGCGCACTCCTGGAGAGTCTGCCGGGCGTGGGCAAGGTCCGCGCCAAGCAGATCATGGAGCGGCTCGGGATCTCCGAGAGCCGTCGTGTGCGCGGGCTCGGCTCGAACCAGATCGCATCCCTGGAGCGTGAGTTCGGCGGCAAGGCCGCCTGACGTTCCCAGGCACTCCCGCGAACCGGGATAATCGCTGCATGAGTACTGCAGTCTCCCGGGGGACGTCCCCCGTACCCCCGGCCAGACAACCGCGGCTGACCGTGCTCTCCGGCCCCTCCGGGGTCGGCAAGAGCACGGTCGTCGCCCATATGCGCAAGGCGCACCCCGAGGTGTGGCTCTCGGTCTCGGCCACCACCCGCAAGCCGCGCCCCGGCGAGCAGGACGGTGTCCAGTACTTCTTCGTGGACGACGAGGAGTTCGACAAGCTCATCGCCAACGGTGAGCTGCTGGAGTGGGCCGAGTTCGCCGGCAACCGCTACGGCACGCCGCGCCGGGCGGTCCTCGACCGCCTGGAGGCCGGCGAGCCGGTGCTGCTGGAGATCGACCTGCAGGGCGCCCGGCAGGTCCGCGAGACCATGCCGGACGCTCAGCTGGTCTTCCTGGCGCCCCCGAGCTGGGACGAGCTGGTCCGCCGGCTCACCGGCCGGGGCACCGAGTCGCCCGAGGTGATCGAGCGCCGCCTCGCGGCGGCCAGGGTCGAGCTCGCCGCGGAGTCGGAGTTCGACGTCACGCTGGTCAACACCTCCGTCGAGGACGTTGCGCGTGAACTGCTAGCCTTGCTCCGTTGACCATCTTTCTTCACCCCCCTTCGGAAGGCAGAGAGTGTCCTCTTCCATCACCGCGCCCGAGGGCATCATCAACCCGCCGATTGATGAGCTGCTCGAGGCCACCGACTCGAAGTACAGCCTGGTGATCTACGCCGCCAAGCGCGCCCGTCAGATCAACGCGTACTACTCGCAGCTCGGCGAGGGCCTGCTGGAGTACGTCGGCCCGCTGGTGGACACCCACGTCCACGAGAAGCCGCTCTCCATCGCGCTCCGCGAGATCAACGCGGGTCTGCTGACCTCCGAGGCCATCGAGGCCCCGGCGCAGTAGGCACGGCACACACGTCACCAGGGGTCCGGCAGCGCCGCTGCCGGGCCTTTGGTGTGTCATGGGAGCTGCAGCACCGGAACCGATGAACGGGAAGACGCCGATGGATGGGGAGACGATGGACAAGCCCAAGGTCGTCCTGGGGGTCAGCGGCGGCATCGCCGCCTACAAGGCGTGCGAGCTGCTGCGCCGGCTCACCGAGTCCGGCCATGACGTCCGCGTGGTGCCGACGGCCTCGGCCCTGCACTTCGTCGGCGAGGCCACCTGGTCGGCGCTGTCCGGCCACCCCGCCGGCACCGAGGTGTGGGAGAGCGTCCACGAGGTGCCCCACGTGCGCATCGGGCAGGAGGCCCGGCTCGTGGTGGTCGCGCCCGCCACGGCCGACATGCTGGCCAAGGCCGCCCACGGCCTCGCCGACGACCTGCTGACCAACACGCTGCTCACCGCCCGCTGCCCGGTCGTCTTCGCCCCGGCCATGCACACCGAGATGTGGGAGAACCCGGCCACCCAGGAGAACGTGGCGACGCTGCGCCGCCGCGGCGCGATCGTCATCGAGCCCGCCGTCGGCCGCCTCACCGGCGCCGACACCGGCAAGGGCCGGCTTCCCGACCCCGAGGAGATCTTCGAGGTCTGCCGCCGGGTGCTGGCCCGCGGGGCCGCGGCCCCCGTCGCCGACCTCGCCGGCCGGCACGTGGTCATCAGCGCCGGCGGCACCCGCGAGCCGCTCGACCCCGTCCGCTTCCTCGGCAACCGCTCCTCCGGCAAGCAGGGGTACGCCCTGGCCCGCACCGCCGTCGCGCGCGGGGCCCGCGTCACGCTCGTCGCCGCCAACAGCGAGCTGCCCGACCCGGCCGGCGCCGACGTCATACGGGTGGGCACCGCCGTACAGCTCCGGGAGGCCGTTCTGAAGGCCGCCGAGGACGCGGACGCCGTCGTGATGGCCGCCGCGGTGGCCGATTTCCGCCCCTCGCATTATGCCGAGGGCAAAATCAAAAAGCGGGACGGCGAGGAGCCGGCGCCCGTCGGGCTCATCCGGAACCCCGACGTCCTCGCCGAGCTCTCGGCGAGCCGGCCGCGCCCCGGGCAGATCGTCGTCGGCTTCGCCGCCGAGACCGACGACGTCCTCGCCAACGGCCGCGCCAAACTCGCCCGCAAGGGCTGTGACCTGCTGGTTGTCAATGAAGTGGGGGAGCGGAAGACCTTCGGATCGGAGGCGAACGAGGCCGTCGTCCTGGCCCCCGACGGCTCCGAGACCCCCGTTCCCTACGGGCCCAAGGACGACCTCGCGGACACCGTCTGGGACCTCGTCGTACGGCGTTTCGGCTGAGCCCGCCGCGCGCCGGAGCGTGCGAGTGTCGCAGGTCACCAGGCCGGTGATACGAGACAGGATGCCCCAACCACGAGAACGCCCGATAAACTGACCGAGGACCCAGCGCCGAGCGCAGCTCTCGGCCGGGTCCGTCAATGATCAGCCAGCAGCCGCTGCAACCCCAGGGAGCGATGTGTCCCGCCGCCTGTTCACCTCGGAGTCCGTGACCGAGGGTCACCCCGACAAGATCGCTGACCAGATCAGCGACACCATCCTCGACGCCCTGCTGCGCGAGGACCCCACGTCCCGGGTCGCCGTCGAGACCCTCATCACCACGGGCCTCGTGCACGTCGCCGGCGAGGTGACGACCAAGGCCTACGCGCCGATCGCCACGCTCGTGCGCAACAAGATCCTCGAGATCGGTTACGACTCGTCGAAGAAGGGCTTCGACGGCGCCTCCTGCGGCGTCTCGGTCTCCATCGGCGCCCAGTCCCCGGACATCGCCCAGGGCGTCGACGCCGCCTACGAGGCCCGCGTCGAGGGCGATGAGGACGAGCTCGACAAGCAGGGCGCGGGCGACCAGGGCCTGATGTTCGGCTACGCCTGCGACGAGACGCCGAACCTCATGCCGCTGCCGATCGAGCTGGCGCACCGCCTCTCGCGCCGCCTGTCGGAGGTCCGCAAGAACGGCACCATCCCCTACCTGCGCCCCGACGGCAAGACGCAGGTCACCATCGAGTACGACGGCAACAAGGCCGTCCGCCTCGACACCGTCGTCGTCTCCTCGCAGCACGCGTCGGACATCGACCTGGACTCCCTCCTCGCACCCGACGTCCGCGAGTTCGTCGTGGAGCACGTCCTCAAGGAGCTCGTCGAGGACGGCATCAAGCTCGACACCGACGGCTACCGCCTCCTGGTGAACCCGACCGGCCGCTTCGAGATCGGCGGCCCCATGGGCGACGCCGGCCTCACCGGCCGCAAGATCATCATCGACACGTACGGCGGCATGGCCCGCCACGGCGGCGGCGCCTTCTCCGGCAAGGACCCGTCCAAGGTCGACCGCTCCGCCGCCTACGCGATGCGCTGGGTCGCCAAGAACGTCGTCGCGGCCGGTCTGGCCTCGCGCTGCGAGGTCCAGGTCGCCTACGCGATCGGCAAGGCGGAGCCGGTGGGCCTGTTCGTCGAGACCTTCGGCACGAACACCATCGACACCGACAAGATCGAGAACGCCATCGCCGAGGTCTTCGACCTCCGCCCGGCCGCGATCATCCGCGACCTGGACCTGCTGCGCCCGATCTACTCCCAGACCGCCGCGTACGGCCACTTCGGCCGCGAGCTGCCCGACTTCACGTGGGAGCGCACGGACCGCGTGGAGGCCCTGAAGAAGGCCGCGGGTCTGTAAGCACCTCCTGGGGCGAAGCCCCGGCCACCGCTGTCCCGACGCCGGGCGGACTGGAATCCAGTCCGCCCGGCGTTGTCAGTGGCATCTGGTAGGACTGTGGCTGTGAGCAGCGAGAACGGGCGGTCCGGTGGGGACCGGGGGCGCGGGGAGCAGCTTGCGCTCATCCGGGAGAGCGTGCGGGAGGCGAAGGCCAAGGCGCCCAAGGCCAAGCCGCGCACGTGGCGGGGGGCGCCGCTGGCCAAGACGCTGCCCGTCGCGCGCGTGCTCGTCGACAAGGGCCCCGTCCACCTGGACCGGCTGTGGGACTACGCTGTGCCCGAGGAGCTCGACGCCGACGCCCGGCCGGGTGTGCGGGTGCGGGTGCGCTTCGGGGCCGGCACGCGGAATGTGCGCGGGGGGCGCCGGGAGGGCGGCGGGCTCCTCGACGGGTACATCGTCGAGCGCGTGGCCGAGTCCGACTATCAGGGGCCGCTCGCCGCGATCGCCCAGGTGCTCTCGCCGGAGCCGGTGCTCGGTCCGGAGCTGTACGAGCTCTGCCGGGCCGTCGCCGACCGGTATGCCGGCTCGCTCGCCGACGTGCTGCAGCTCGCCGTGCCGCCCCGGCACGCCCGCATCGAGGCCGAGCCGTCGCCCGCGCCGCTGCCGCCGCCCGCCGTGCCGGAGCCCGGGAGCTGGGTGCGGTATCCCACCGGGCCCGCCTTCCTCGATGCCGTGGCCCGGGGGGACGCCCCGCGGGCCGTGTGGACGGCGCTGCCCGGTCCGCAGTGGCCGCAGGAGCTCGCGCGGGCCGCCGCGGCGGCGCTGGCGTCCGGGCGCGGTGCGCTGGTCGTCGTGCCGGACGGGCGGGCCGCGGCGCGCGTCGACGCCGCCCTCGGGGAGCTCCTGGGGGAGGGGCGGCACGTGCTGCTGACGGCCGAGCTCGGGCCCGAGGAGCGGTATCGCCGCTGGCTGGCGGTCAGCCGGGGCTCGGTGCGGGCCGTGGTCGGCACGCGGGCCGCGATGTTCGCGCCCGTACGGGACCTCGGGCTCGTCGCCGTCTGGGACGACGGGGACGGCAGCCACAGCGCGCAGAACGCCCCGCATCCGCACTCCCGTGAAGTGCTGGTGCAGCGCGCCGTGCACGAGAAGGCGGCATTCCTGCTGGGCGGTTTCGGCTGCACCGTGGAGGCCGCCCAGCTGGTGAACACGGGCTGGGCCCTGCCGCTGGCCGCCGCCCGCGAGACGGTGCGGGCCGTCGCCCCGGCCGTGCGGACCGTCGGCGACGCCGACGAGGCCCGCGATGCGGCCGCGCGGGCCGCCCGGCTGCCCAGTCACGCCTGGCAGGCCGCCCGTGAGGCCCTCCAGAGGGGGCCGGTGCTCGTGCAGGTGCCGCGCCGGGGCTACGTGCCCCGCCTGGGCTGCGAGCGGTGCCGCGAGCCCGCCCGCTGCGCGCACTGCGCCGGGCCGCTGGAGGCCGGCGACGCCGGCGGCGCGCTCAAGTGCGGCTGGTGCGGGCAGGAAGCGCCCCCCGGCTGGCACTGCGCGGAGTGCGGCGGCACCCGGCTGCGGGCCCGCGTCGTGGGTGCGGGGCGCACCGCGGAGGAGCTCGGGCGGGCCTTCCCGTCCGTGCCCGTACGGACCTCAGGGCGCGATCACGTGCTGGACACGGTCCCGGACCGGCCCGCGATCGTGGTCTCCACCCCCGGTGCGGAGCCCGTCGCCGAGGGCGGTTATGCCGCGGCCCTGCTGCTCGACGGCTGGGCGCTGCTCGGCTTCCCCGACCTGCGGGCGGGGGAGAACGCGCTGCGGCGCTGGCTGGCCGCGGCGGCGCTCGTCCGCGGGCAGGGGGAGGGCGGCGTCGTGGTCGTCGTCGCCGAGCCCACGCTCCGGCCCGTGCAGGCGCTCGTGCGCTGGGATCCCGCCGGGCACGCGATGCGGGAGCTCGCCGACCGCGCGGAGCTCGGCTTCCCGCCGGTGTCCCGGATGGCGTCGGTCTCCGGGCCGCCGGAGGACGTCGCGGACCTGCTCGCCGCGGCGGAGCTCCCCGAGGACGCGGAGGTGCTCGGCCCGGTGCCCCTGCCGGTGACGGCCCCGGGTCGCCCGCGGCGCCCCGGGGACCCCCCGCCGGGGGAGCGGTGGGAGCGGGCCCTGCTCCGGGTGCGGCCGGGGCGGGGGGCGGCGCTGGCCGCCGCCCTCAAGACCGCGCAGGCGGCGCGGCGAGCCGGTACGGCTGCGGATCGATCCCCCGGACATCGGCTGACGGGCCGCCTCCGGCGGGGTGACGGCGCCAGTACGGGGGGGGCGGGTGCGCCCGGCGCGGGCGTGCTTCTTGCGGGCCGGCTCTCCGACTGCGGTGCCCGGCTGTGCCGTAACCGCCTGAGGCGGGTTCGGCACCGCCGGTGGCCGTCTAGGTGGGTTGTTCGCCATTGCGGCGGGGAGAGAGTGCCCGAGGCGGGCGTGCTCCAGCGGGTCCGGCCGTCTGGCTGTGCGGCGAGTGCCCGGCGCGGTGTGGGGTCCGGGGCCGGGCTCTTTGAGTCCGCCGCGATGGCGACCGGCTCCCATGGTGGTGTCCGGCGGTGCCGTAACCGCCTGGGGTGGGTTCGGCACCGCCGGTGGGCGTCTAGGTGGGGTGTTCGCCGTTGCGGCGGGGAGAGAGTGCCCGAGGCGGGCGTGCTCCCAGCAGGCCTGGGCCTTCTGCCCAGCATCGCCGGTGGGCTGGTGGTGTGTTGTTCGCCGGTACGGCGGGCTGTGAGTGCCCGGCACGTGTGGGGCCTGCTGGCGGCGGGTCCGGCCGTCTGGCTGTGCGGCTAGTGCCCGGCGCGGGCTCTTTGAGTCCGCCGCGATGGCGATCGGCCCCCGCGGCGGTGTCCGGCGGTGCCCCAGCGGCCTGAGGTGGGCTCGGCACCGCCGGTGGCCATGTGGTGGGTTGCTCGCCGTGGCGGCGGGATGAGAGTGCCCGGCACGGGCGTATGCGGCGATCTGCCCCGCGGCAGGCCGCGATCCGCCCCCGCGCCGGGGGCGACCGTTCGCCGCCCGCAGGGCTAGCCGTTGCGGGGGCCCGGGAAGGCCGGGGGGCGTTCTTCGCGGTGGGCGGGGGGCGGGGTCTGGGCCGGG
>NZ_JBPQTW010000118.1:0-21236 GCF_051386535.1 Streptomyces sp. URMC 127 | reverse complement strand
GTCCTCAGGGTTTTAAAGGGGAGGACTTCGCGGGGGAGGGCTTCAAGGAGCGGGCCGCCCGGCGGCCAGATCGGCCCAGACGACGCGGCCGCGTCCGCTGTCGTCGGGCCGGACCCCCCAGGCCTTGGACAGCGCGCCCACGAGCAGCAGCCCCCGGCCGCTCTCCTCGTCCGCCCCGCTGCACCGCGCCCGCGGCTCCGTCGGGGTGCGGCCCTGATCGGCCACCTCTATGCGCAGATGCGCGCCGAGCACCCTCAGCTGACAGCTGACGTTCGCGCTGTCCGTGTGCCGGACGGCGTTGGTGAAGAGCTCGGAGACCACCAACTGGGCGTCGTCGCACGCCACTTCGTCGATGCCCCACTCCCGCAGCTGGGCGAGGACCCGTTTTCGCGCGGCGGCCACCGAGGCGCCGCGGGCCGGGAAGTGGAAGGCGTCCTGCAGACGCGCGGCCATGGAACAGCCGAAGCGCCCGAGCGAAGGTGCGTCATGGGAGGGGACCACGCCGTAACTATGTGCGATACGGCTCATGTGTGGCAAGGTTCAATCTGTAAATTGCAGAATCGTCAGAGCAGTCTGTCGGCTGCGGGGGAGCGCGTGACAGACTGCGGGCACCTGACGGTGTGTCCGACGGCCGGTGGGCCATGGAGGGGGAGGAACAGTGGCGGAAGCGCGTCCGGCGGGCGCCCCGACCGTGCTGCGGGTCGTCCTCGGCAAGCGGCTGCACGACCTGCGGGAGAAGGCCGGGCTCAGCTACGAGCAGGCGGGCCGCGCCCTCGACGTCACGCACGCCACCGTCCGCAGGATGGAGAAGGCCGAAGTCGGCCTGAAGCTCCCGTACGTGGAGAAGCTCCTGCGCGTCTACGGCGTCACCGACCCCGCCGAGGTCGAGGGCTTCCTCGACCTCGCGCGCGAGGCCAACCGCCCCGGCTGGTGGCACCGCTTCCGGGACGTCCTGCCCGAGTGGTTCAGCGCGTTCGTCAGCCTGGAGGGCGAGGCCAACCTCATCCGGGCCTACGAACCGCACTACGTCCCGGGCCTGCTGCAGACCGAGCGCTACGCACGCGCCGTGCTCCGCGCCGGCCAGCCGCACGCCCCCGAGGCCGACATCGAGCGCGCGGTCGCCGTCCGCCGGGAGCGCCAGTCGCTGCTCACCCGAGAGGACGCGCCGCTGCTGTGGGTGGTGATGGACGAGACCGTGCTGCGCCGGCCCATCGGCGGGCCGGACATCATGCGCGAGCAGGTCTCCCGGCTCGCCGAGGCCACCGCCATGCCCAACGTACGGCTGCAGATCATGCCGTTCGCCGCCGGGCCGCACCCGGCGATGTACGGACCGTTCCACATCTTCCGGTTCCCGCTCCCGGAGCTCCCGGACATCGCGTACGCCGAAAACCTCGTCGGTGCCTCGTACTTCGACCAGCGCGAGGATGTCTCGGCCTTCCTGGAGGCGCTGGACCGGATGTGCGCGCAGGCCGCGCCGGCACAGACCACCGAGGCAGTCCTGGGTGGGATTCGTAAGGAGATCTGAACCATGGATCGCATCTACAACGGCATGCCCGCCACCGACCTCGGCACCGAGGGGTGGAGCAAGCCGTGGAGCGGCGGCAACGGGGGCTCGTGCGTCGAGGCGCTGCTGCTGGGCGACGGCCGGATCGCCCTGCGCCAGTCCACCGACCCCGGGGGCCCCGCGCTGATCTACACGCGTCACGAGATGGAGAGCTTCATCAACGGCGCCAAGGCCGGGGCGGCGGACTTCCTGCTCGCCGGCTCGGGCGCCGCCTGCGACTGAGCCGGGGGGGGCCCGCGGCCGCCCCCCCCGCGCCTTCCCCACCGTGCAACCAACGGATCGGAGCACCGCATGAACCAGCAGGGCTTCGCCGCCGAGGACATCGACACCAGCAGGCCGCACCCGGCCCGGATGTACGACTACTACCTCGGCGGCTGGGACAACTACGAGGTCGACCGGCAGGCCGCCGAGCACGTCATACGGGCCCACCCGCAGGTGCGGCTCTCCGCTCGGGCCAACCGGGCCTTCCTGCAGCGGGCCGTGCGGGAGGTCGTCCGCGCCGGAGTCCGGCAGATCATCGACGTCGGCACGGGCATCCCCACCTCGCCCAACACCCACGAGGTGGCGCGGGAGGCCGCCCCGGACGTGCGGGTGGCCTACGTCGACAACGACCCCATCGTCGCCACGCACGCGGGCGCCAAGCTCACCGGCACCGGGCAGGCGGGCTTCGTCCTCGGCGACGTGCGCGACCCGGAGGCGATCCTCGCCCGCCCCGAGGTGCGCGAACTGATCGACTTCGGCGAGCCGGTGGCGCTGCTGCTCGTCGCCGTCCTCCACTTCGTCACCGACGAGGAGGACCCGGCGGGCATCGTCGCCGCCTTCGCGGACGCCCTGCCCGCCGGCAGCCACCTCGTGCTCTCCCACGCCACCGCCGAGCCGTACGAGGGCTACGCGGGCGGCTACACGGACGTGAAGGCCCGCGACAGCGTCGTCGGCACGTACAAGAACGCCACCGCCGGCCTCAACCTGCGCGACCGCGCCGCCGTCGAACCGCTCTTCGGCCCCTTCGAGCTCCTGGACCCGGGCCTGGTCCGCGTGCCGCTCTGGCGGCCCGACGGGCCGGTGCCGGGCCCCGAGGAGCTCAACGACACGATCTTCTACGGGGGAGTGGGCCGCAAGGGGTGAGCGGGCCTGCCGACGTCCGGCGCGGTATCGCGCCCCGTCAGGGGCGCGGGGAACCGCGCGACCAGCCGCAGACGGCCCGCAGCCGGACGACCGGCTCCGCGGACCGGACCGCCGGCCGCCGTCCGGCCCGCGAAGCTACCGGCTCGCCGCCGACCGGTCCGCCTGCGGGCGGGCCGCGGCGGCCGGTATGTCGCAGGTGTCCTTGAAGCCCTGGCTGTGCAGGCCCAGCGCCGCGTTGGTGCGCGAGCGGAGGTTCTCCACGGCGATCATCGAGGTCAGCTCGACGAAGGCGGCATCGCCCAGGCGCTGCCGCAGCCGCTCCGCCAGGTCGTCCTCGACGGTCGGCGGAGTGGCCGTCATCGCCTCGGCGTATTCGAGGACATCCCGCTCCAGCGGGGTGTACGCGTCGCTGTCGCGCCACACCGGCACGTCGCGCAGCTTCTCCTGCGGCATGCCCTGCCCGTGGCCGAGCCAGTAGCCGAAGTCGATGCACCACGAGCAGCCGATGGCCGCCGCCGACGCCATCTCGGCCAGCAGCTTCAGCTGCGGGTCGAGCTTCTTCCACCGGCCCACCGACAGCTCGAAGCGGGACGTCGTCAGCAGCACACGCCGGTTGTGGGCGAGGGCCATCAGCGGCTCCAGCACCTTGCCGTAGGCGCGCCTGCTGTACCACTCCGTGATCCGGACGAGCGGGGTGCGCTCCGGGGTGAGCGAGATCCTGGCCATGGCTGGTTCCTCCGTAGCTGTGGTGGCGCGTAGCTGTGGTGGCGCTTCTACCTCTACGACGGATCGGACCGGTGGATGTGTGACATCGCGCCGCCCGCTTCACCCTGTGACCGTCGTCACATCGCGTGATCGGTCGCGCAGGGCGCCGCCCTACGCTGGTCGCATGGACGAGCTCTTCCCCCGGCCCCGGTCGTGATCGCGCCGGGCGCCGTCCACGTCCCCGGCTGGCTGGACCTCCCCGCCCAGCAGCGCCTGCTCGCCGACTGCCGCGACTGGGCCCGCCCGCCCGCCGGGCTGCGGAGCGTGCGCATGCCCAGCGGCGGGCAGATGTCCGTCCGCATGGTCTGCCTGGGCTGGCACTGGTACCCGTACGGCTACGCCCGCACAGTCGTCGACGGCGACGGCGCGCCGGTCAAGCCCTTCCCCGCCTCGCTGGCGCGGCTGGCCGCGCAGGCCGTCACCGACGCGTACGGCGATGAGCCCCCGGAGTGCCCGGAGTCCGCCCCTGCCGCTTACGACATCGCCCTGATCAACTACTACGACCGCGGCGCGGCGATGGGCATGCACCGGGACAGCGACGAGAAGTCCACGGCCCCCGTCGTCTCGCTCAGCCTCGGCGACAGCTGCGTCTTCCGTTTCGGCAACACCCGCACCCGCAACCGCCCGTGGACCGACGTCGAACTGCGCAGCGGTGACCTGTTCGTCTTCGGCGGACCCTCGCGCCGGGCCTTCCACGGCGTGCCCCGCACCCTCCCCGGCACCGGGCCCGCCGCGCTCGGGCTCACCGGCCGGCTGAACGTCACCCTCCGGGTCAGCGGGCTCTGAGCGCCCGGAAAACGGAGGGGAAGGCCCCGTAAAAAATCACGTGCGGGAGGGGGCGCGACCCTGCACAGTGGGTCCCCGGCAGTGCGCCGGCCGCGCGTCCGGGCTCATATCACGGGGGTGAGCCCGGGCGGCGGCAGCCGGGAAGACCTCCGGCGCCCACGCCCCGGAACAGCCCTCCGGGGGCCGCCCGGGCAGCCGCCCGGCCGGGGCAGATAATGGCGTGACCTGGCCGCATTCGCCCCTGGAGGTGCCGTGACCGGCTTCCGCCTCACCAGCTCACCGCTCGACGCCCTGCGCCCGGCCGCGTTCGGCGCCGACCCGTCCGGGGAGCGGATGGCGCGCATCCGGCGGTCGCCGCACTTCGCCGACGGCGTGTTCACCAACCCCGTCGGCGCCCGGCGCACGCCCTCCGGCGCGATGCTGAAGTTCCTGCCCACGTACTTCCGTGCCGAGGAGCGCGCCCGCCGGGCGCCCGCCGGCACGGTCCCGGTCCACCCGACCACCGTGGCCGACCTGGCCGTCCCCGCGGCCTCGGGGCTGCGGCTCACCTGGATGGGCCACTCCAGCGTCCTCGCCGAGATCGACGGCGCCCGGGTGCTCTTCGACCCCGTCTGGTCCGAGCGCTGCTCGCCCTTCGCGTTCGCGGGCCCGAAGCGGCTGCACCCGGTGCCCGTGCCGCTGCGCGAGACCGGGCCGCTCGACGCCGTGGTCATCTCCCACGACCACTACGACCACCTCGACATGCCGACCGTCCGCGCCCTCGCCCGCGGCACCGGCGCGCGCTTCGTCGTACCGCTCGGTGTCGGCGCCCACCTGGAGCACTGGGGCGTGCCCGCGGACCGGATCACCGAGCTCGACTGGCACGAGTCGGTGCGCCTCGCCGGCCTCACGTTCACCGCCACCCCCGCCCGTCACTTCTGTGGCCGCGCGCTGCGCAACACCCAGCACACGCTCTGGGCCTCCTGGGTGGTGGCCGGCGCGGAGCACCGCGTCTTCCACAGCGGCGACACCGGCTACTTCCCCGGCTTCCAGGACATCGGCGCGCAGTACGGGCCGTTCGACGCCACGATGGTGCAGGTCGGCGCGTACTCGGAGTTCTGGGCGGACATCCACATGACGCCGGAGGAGGGGGTGCGGGCCCACGCCGACCTGCAGGGCGGCGACGCCTCGCGCGGCGTTATGCTGCCGATCCACTGGGGCACGTTCAATCTGGCGCCGCACCCGTGGGAGGAGCCCGCCGAGGGCTCCGTCGCGGCGGGCGGCCGCCGGGGCGCGCGCGTCGCGGTGCCGCGCCCGGGCCTGCCGTTCGAACCGACGGGCACCCTCCCGGTCGCCCCGTGGTGGCGGGAGGTGGCCGTACGCCCGGCGAGGGACGTGACGAAGCCGACCGCGGCGCCGGAGCCGGCACCGGCACCGGAGGTGTCGCTGGGGGCGTGAGCGCGGGGCGCTTGCCGCCACCGCGCAAGGCCGGGCCGGGCCGTGCACTCCGCACCCGGGGCCGGGGCAGACGGTGATCCCGCCGCCGCGGCGCGCGCCCCCCACCACGTGACCGGCGGTGCCGTACCGGGCTGGAGCGCGCCCGGGCCGCCGCACCGCCGCCCGTCACAGGTGAAGTTCGACGTCGCAGCAGGAGTCCCGCCGGAGCTGCCGTGACACGGCGAGCCACGTGTCCGCGGCCCGGACCCCCGTCGATGACGACGACGGCGACGGCGCCGGAAGCCCGTCGGCCGCCTCGTACTCCGCCACCAGCCGCGCCGCCTCGAACGGCACCCCGCCCCGCAGCACGGAAACCGTCCGCACCAGCGCGTCGAAGTCCGCGAACGGGTCCCCGTCCACCACCGTCACGTCCGCGAGCTTGCCGGGCTCCAGCGTGCCCAGGTCCCGGTCCGCGCCGAAGACCCGCGCCGGCAGCACCGTAGCGGTGCGCAGCGCCTGTGCCGGGGACAGCCCGTACCGGTGGAGCGCCCGCAGCCCCAGGTGCAACGAGAGACCCACCGGCACCAGAGGGGCGTCCGTGCCCAGTGCGACGAGGCCGCCGCCCGCCAGCACCCGGCGGTAGACGCCGGTCTCGCGCTCCAGGGTCGCCAGCTGGTCGGCGGTCGGCGGCGCGGCCGCGGTCCGCCGGACGACCTCCACGTCCCACGGCGGCATCATCCGCGTCACCCGCGGGTCCCGCGCCAGCGCGGGCGCTTCGCCGAGCAGCGGCACGGACGTGAAGATCGTGGCGACGAGGTGGAAGCCGCCGTGGGTGTAGACCTCCTCCACGTCCTGGTACGCGCGCCCCGACGCGCTCGTCGCGTGCCCGAACTCCAGCCGCTGCGTGGCCTGCAGATGCGTCGTCAGGTCCTGGCCGAGCTGGACCCCCGGCGACAGCAGGTGGCTGCCGGTACGGACCCCGAGCCGGTCGTGCGCGAAGCGTGCCGCTTCCTGCATCAGCCAGCCGGGCGCGCGGACGTAGGTCTTCACGAAGTCCCAGTCGAGGGCCTCGGCGCGGGAGAGGGAGCGGCGCAGCCCCTCGCGGGTGCGGTGCGTGCGGCCCATGCTGTACGCGACGCGCGCGCCGTCGAGGAGCTCGCCGGTGGCCAGCAGCCGCGGCCCGGCGAGCTCGCCCGCTGCCACGGCCTCGCGGATGCGGGCCTGCTCGTGGGCGCCTCCGCCGAACGAGACCGCCGTGGTGATCCCGTACGCGAGCTGCAGCGCCGTCTGCCGGCCGCCGTAGGTGTTCTGGTACGGGTGGGTGTGGGTGTCCCACAGGCCGGGGATGACCGTGCCGGACGACGCGTCGACGGTGCGCGCGGCGCCGCGCCGCGCCCGGTGGGGCTCGACGGCGGCGATGCGGCCGTCGCGGACCACGAGGTCGACGTCCTCGCGGACCGCCTCGCCCGTGCCGTCCCAGAAGCGGCCGGCGTGCACGACCGTGTCGGCGGGCACCGGGCGCCGGTAGTCGAGGGAGACACGGACGGTGCGGACGGCGCGGGCGGAGCCGCCGTCGACGTCCAGCAGCCGCAGGCGGCCCGCGGAGAGGTAGAGGAGCGTGCGGGAGTCCGCAGCCCAGGAGGGGTCCTCGGCCGCCTCGTCCGTCAGCCGGCGGGGCTCGCCGTCCGGGGCGCCGTCGGGCCGCACGGGCAGCAGCCACAGCGCGGACTCGGCGATCACCGCCATGTGCCGCCCGTCGGGCGACCAGACGGGCCCGGAGCCGTAGCGGTCGCTGAGGGAGACGTGCGGGGCGAGCGCGTGCAGCCGGGAGCCGCCGCCGGCCGTGTCGATCACGCGGATGAGGTTGTAGCCCTCGCGGAACCGCTGGTTCAGCCGGTTGCGGTCGCACAGGGCGAGGTAGCGGCCGTCCGGCGACCAGCTCGGCCGCCCGGGCAGCCCGCCGCCGCCCAGGGGGGCCGCGAGGACCCGGTCCGTACCGGCGGCGAGGTCCCGTACGACGAGGTTCCCGGCCAGGTCGAGGGCCGCGAGTCTGCCGCCGTCGGGCGACAGGACGGGGTACGCGCGGCCGCCCTCGGCCAGCACGGTGTCCTCGCCGGACGCGAGGTCGTGACGGCGCGCGGCGAGCAGCCCGCCGCTGTCGCCCGCGTACACGAGCGAGCGCCCGTCGGGGCTCCACGCGGGCCCGTAGGGGTAGCGGGTGGGGTCGGCCTTGACGACCCGGCGCGGCGGCCGCCCGCCCGCCACGTCGGCGACCCAGAGCGCGTTGAGCGCACCGAACGCGACCCGGCGGCCGTCGGGCGACAGCGCGGGAAAGTGCAGCGAGCGCACCGCGTGCACACCACCGGCGTCGAGGTCGTACCGCTTGGTGCGGTAGCGCGGCCGGGACACGGCGAGCCGCCCGGCGAAGGGGACGACCTCGGCCTCGCGCGGCGCCTGCGGGCGGACCACGCGGAACGTCCCGCTGACCGTGAGCAGCAGCTCGCCGGACCGTGTCCAGCGCGGCGGTACGGGCTCGACGTCCCCGTCGATCGCCACCGGCTCCCCGTCCACGACGAGCGTGCAGCCGGCCGCGGGGGCGGGGGTCGTGCGGAGGTAGGCGAGCCGGCCGTCCGGGGCGACCGCCGGCGTCATGATCTGCCCGGCCGCGGATCCGGTGTGCTCGACCCGCACCGGCCCGTGCCCGTCGGCGGGCACGGACGCGACCGTACGGGCCTCCAGGGCGGTGCCGGCGAGGCGCCCGCGGACGAACAGAAGCCGCGCCCCGTCCGGCGACCACACCGGGTCGAAGTCCTCCCACGCGCCGTCCTGCAGCGGCCCCTCCTGCCCGCGCACCCCGGTGACCTGCGTGAGCGCACCCGTCCGCACGTCCACCACCCACACCCGGTACGGGCTTCCCGCCACGGGATCCCCGCCGCGCTCGGAGGCGAACGCGATCCGCGTGCCGTCGGGAGACCAGGCGGGCCCGCGGTCGTCCCACGGCCCGTCCGTGACCTGCCGCAGACCGCTGCCGTCGGTCCGCAGCGTCCAGATGTGGAAGCCCCCGCCCCGGTACGCACAGACGGCGAGCTGCCGGCCGTCCGGCGAGTGCACGGGCCGGGTCGGCTCCAGATCCGCCGGAGTGATCGCGACGGCCTCCCCGCCCTTGCGGGGCAGGGACCACAGCACGTTCTGCACCTCGGCGACGAGCCGGTCCCCGGCGGGCGCGAGGCTGGCCGCCCCGTTGGTGGCGGCCGTGAACGACAGCACCCCGCCCCCGGCGGCAGCCGCCGCGGCCACGGCCCCGGGCAGGGCCCCGGCAACCCCGGCCGCCGCCGCGGTACCGGCCGCGGCCTGCAGGAACCTGCGCCGGGAGAGAGCGGAAGAGGGAGTCGGGGCGGCGTCCGAGGTTGCCAACAGTCCTCCTGGGGCGGGGGAGTTGCGCGCGTCGCGAGCGACGTCCGAAGGCCTGATGGTCCCACGGGGGCCGGGAGGGGGGTCAACACCGCGTAAGGAAAGGAGTGGGGAGCGGCGAAGGAGCCGGTAGAGACACCTCGCCCAAATCCCGCAAACAAGACATTCGTGGACGATCGTCGCAGGGAAAGGCGTGCGCGATCACCCGCTGAAGTGCGGTATTGTTCTCGTGCGCGGTCGGCGAGGGCGAAAGCCCGGGCCGGGCAAGCACCGGGACGTGGCGCAGTTTGGTAGCGCACTTGACTGGGGGTCAAGGGGTCGTGGGTTCAAATCCCGCCGTCCCGACACGGTGAAAACACCCTCTGATATGGGAGAAATCCCAGGTCAGAGGGTGTTTTGCGTATGCCCGGCGGCAGGTGGCGGGCGATGACGTGCAACGCGCAGCGCCCCGGTTCGAGCCGGGCTCACCGATCCGCTTCTGCGCCCTGAAAGGCTGAGCGGTTCAGCCGCTCCGGGTTCCGGCGCCGCAGCACCAGCAGTGCGCCCGCCCCCAGCGCCAGCCATGCGCCCACGGCCGCGCCCGCGTACGAGACCGGCGGTGCGAGCGGGGTGACGAAGGAGAACGCCGGCAGCCCGGCGGCGGTGAGCAGGGCCGGTACGAGGGCGGCGCTCGCCAGGGCGGGGACGAGGAGGTGGCGTACGGGCCGGAGGAGCCCCGGACGGCGCAGGAAGTAGCCCGCACAAGCCAGGTTGGCCGCGATGTACACGCCGACGACCACGATGACGACCCCTGTGGCGATCAGGTAGAACGCCGTGACCGGCCCGTACGCGAAGCCCAGTGCCAGGGCCACCGCGACGGTCACGACGGTCTGTGCCGCGAGGGCCGTCACCGGGGAACGGTGCCGGGGGTGGACGGTGGCCAGGAACCGCGGGAAGAGTCCGGCGCGGCCGTACGCGTAGGCCGTGCGCGTCGCCGCGTTGGCGCCCGCATTGGCGTTGGCGACGCAGGAGTTGACCACCGCCAGGAACACGGGTACCCACATCAGGCCGAAGGCCCCGCGGGCGACCCCGTCCCACGACGCGTCGCCGTCCGCACCGAAGCCCGCGAACCGGCCGGGACCGTAGTAGACGGTCATGGCGTAAGTGGTCAGGGCGTAGAAGGCGCCCACGCCCAGGGCCGCGCCGACCACGGCTCGCCGTACCGTCCGCCGGGGCCGGCGGGCTTCCTCGGCCAGGGGTGCGGCGGCCTCGAACCCCGCGAAGGCGAGCATGCAGTAGACCGATCCGGCGAGCACTCCGCCGGCGGGGGACTGGCCCGGGGCGGTGTGCGAAGGGGTGAAGACGGACAGGGTGTTGGCCTTTCCCGCCTGGACGATCAGCAGTGCCGCGAATACGACCAGGACGGCGATCTCGAAGGCGCCGAGAACGGTGCCGAGCCGTACGGAGGCCCGGATGCCCCGGTACCCGGCGGCGGCGACCGCCGCCGCACCGGCCAGGATCCACGGCCACCACAGGTCCGCCGGGTAGGCGGCCCACTGGCGGTGCAGCGTGCCCGCCATGGTGAAGCCGAGCTGGAGCAGCACCAGCGGTGGGACGAGTGCCTCGGCGAAGACGTACCCCCAGGCGACCAGGAAGCCGGCCGCGGGATGCAGGCCCCGGGCGGCGTAGGTCGCCACCGAGCCGGCGGCCGGCAGGTGCCGGGCGAGTTCGCCCAGGGCAGCCGCTGTGAGCAGCGAGGCGGCGAGGGCGAGGAGGACGGACAGCGGCAGGCTGCCTCCGGCGAAGGCCGCCCCGCCCGGGATCGAGGCCACCACGGCCGCCGCGGGCGCCATGGCCGTCACGCTCTGGAACAGCACCGCGGTCCCGCCCACGGCGTCGCGCCGCAGCCCGGCTCCCGTGTCGCTGCCTTCTGCGGTCGCCATCGCCGCCTCTCCCGTTGCCTTCAGCAGTCGGACATGCCGGTCGTGCGGAGGTGTGGACGTCACGGTAGTGGCGTGGTCGAGCGGGGCGGAAGGAGGCCGCCGGGGCCGAGGAGGGTGAGTTGCTAATGGAATTCATTTTCAATACTGTTCGTGCAGCACCATCACTCACCCAGGAGACCCTCATGGCCGTCCCGAAGCGGAAGATGTCCCGCAGCAACACCCGTCACCGCCGCGCCCAGTGGAAGGCCGCGACCGTCCAGCTGGTGCCCGTCACGATCGACGGCTCCGTCCACCGGGTCCCGCAGCGACTGGTGAAGGCGTACGAGCGGGGCCTGCTGCGGCCCGAGGGCTGACGGGGATGACTGTGCCGACGCACGACCGCCGGCTGCCGGTGACCGTCCTGTCCGGATTTCTCGGCGCCGGCAAGACCACCTTGCTCAATCACGTCCTCGGCAACCGCGAGGGACTGCGCGTCGCGGTCATCGTCAACGACATGAGCGAGGTCAACATCGACGCGGCGCTCGTCCGCGGCGGGGAGGCGGCCCTCTCCCGTACGGAGGAGCGGCTGGTCGAGATGACCAACGGGTGCATCTGCTGCACCCTGCGCGACGACCTGCTGGAGGAGGCGGACAGGCTGGCCCGGGAGGACCGCTTCGACTACCTCCTCATCGAGTCCAGCGGGATCTCCGAGCCCATGCCCGTCGCCGCCACGTTCTCCTTCCCCCGCGACGACGGCGCCACCCTCGGGGACCTGGCCCGCCTCGACACCATGGTCACCGTCGTCGACGCCGCCGGCTTCCTGCCGGAACTGGAGAGCGGGGACGAACTCGCCGCGCGCGGGCTCGACCAGTACGAGGACGACGAACGCACCGTCAGCGACCTCCTGATGGACCAGGTCGAGTTCGCGGACGTGATCGTCCTCAACAAGCTCGACCTCGTCGGGCCGGACGAAGCCGCCCGCCTCCGGGCCGCGCTGTCCCGCCTCAACCCCGCCGCCCGGCTCGTGCCCGCCGTCCGCGGCCGCCTGCCCCTCGGTGCGGTCCTGGGCACGGGTCTGTTCGACCTCGACCGCGCGCAGCAGGCCGCAGGCTGGGTGAAGGAGATCAACGGCGACCACGTGCCGGAGACGGAGGAGTACGGCATCTCCTCCACCGTCTTCCGCTCCGAGCGCGCCTTCCATCCCGGCCGGTTGTGGACGTTCGTCACCGAGGGGCTCGACAGCGGCGACTACGGCCGCGTCCTGCGCTCCAAGGGATTCTTCCGGCTGGCCAGCCGTCCCCGTGTGACCGGCCTGTGGTCCCAGGCAGGATCCGTGGCCCGCTTCGAGCCGTCGGGCGCCTGGGCGCCCGGCACCACGCAGGGCCAGGAACTGGTCTTCATCGGCACCGGCCTGCGGACCGAAGCCTTGCGGGCCGCTCTGGAAGGCTGCTTGCTCGCCGAGGGGGAGCCGGTCCCCTCCGAGGACGACTTCCCCGCCTGGGAGACGTACGGAACGGACGCCGCCTGCGAACACGAGCACGTTCCCGCCGAGGTGACCTGAGACCCGGGCCGGGCGGTGGTCACAGCCACGGCACCGCCCGGCTCGTCATTCCTCGTCCGCAGGCCCAGGCCTGGATGCAGTCATGTGGCCGGGTGACATCATGATGCCTCCGTGGTGGGGAGGGATCGATGGAAGAAGCCGTCCGAAGGGCACTGCTGATCGGTGCGGCCCGGGCGCCCGGCGCACTGAGCGCGTTCGAGCCCCTGGACGAAGCGGTCGAGGCGGACCTCGCGCTCATGGGGACCGCTCTCGAGGAGTCCGGGTACGAAGTGGACACACTCAGAGCGGCGGAGCGCACGGCCATCGCCGCGGGCATCCACGAAGCCGCGCGGAGCATCCCGGACGGCGGCACGCTCCTCGTCTACTTCACCGGGCACGGCATCCGCCTGGGCGGCACGGACTACCTGGTCCCGGCCGACGCGCGGGCACCGCGCGACGGCGACTGGCAGCAGCCGTACGCCGACTCCCTCCTCAGCTCCGACATCAGCCCCTATCTGCGCGCCTCCAGGGCCGGGACCGTGCTGTGGATCATCGATGCCTGCCGCGACAGCCTCACGGGCACGGCGGAACCCTTCGGCAGCCGCATCATCCAGGGACCGCCGACGGGCCGTTTCGCCGTCATGGCCGGCTGCTCGGCCGGCGAACGGTCGGGGTACACCCGGAAAGGCAGCTTCTTCACCCGGGGGCTGGCCGAGGCACTGGGCTCCATGTCGGCGCCGAGAACGGTCGAGGAGGTCTTCGACGCTGCCAAAGCCCGTACCTTCAGGGCCGCGAGACGGCAAGGGCTCACCCAGACCGCGTGGATCCGCTGTGGTACCGAACTCGACGGCGAGACGCGCCGCACCGAGATCTGCCGGGGCCGTCACCTCCTGGACGAGTGGCGGGCCGCTGTTCTCGACCAACGCCTGTGGAAGCACGCCGAACCGGCCCCCGAAGGGCTCGTGCCCCGGCTCCAGGAACGGCTCGCGTCAGTTGTCGGGGCCAGCGCGCGCACCGTCCACCAGGCGCAGCAGCGGCTGCCGGACCCATGGGCGGACGACGACTTTCCGCTGCGTGTGGTGGGGCGCGTGTTCGGGGATCTGCTCCCCGAGGGAGTACGGCTGAGCGCCGTGGAAGTGGCGGCACTCCTCTCCGCGCCGTTCCTCCATGAGGCCGTGTGGGCGGAGAGGCTGAGCCAGGCGGCGGAGATCGAGCCGGCGGCCGTCACGCACGATCCTTGCGCCGGCCCCCACCGCAGACACCTCGAACAGGTCTGGGACCACCACGCACAGGTGGCGGAGAAGCTCAAACGCTGCCGGCGGCAGGACCGCGAGGAGGACGAGCGGGCGCTGTCCCTGTGGCTGGTGCACCGCTGGATCGCCGAGCGCTTCGAGACGGACGAGCAGGCGGTGCCGGGAACGGCAGCCGACGGCTTTGCGCGAGCCCTGCTGGAGGCCAGGGAAGGCGAGGCGGCCCGGGCCGAGGAGCTTTCGCTCGCGTTGTGCGCCCTCGCCGCGGCGATCGCCCACCAGGCTCCCCTGGACAGTGTCGAGGACATGCAGCCCCTGGTGGTGCGCCTGCCGGAGAGCCGTAAGCCGCAGCTCCTGCGGCTGCGCCCGCTGGCGGCCCTGCTGCGGCTGGCGGCAGCGCTGGCCGCCGACGTGCGCACCCTGCCGGACATCATCGCCGAACATCTCGCGGTTTCCGACCCCGTACGTCCCGAAGCCGTCGTGGAGGCCGTACGGCACGCTCTGGACTGGACGCCGGACGGCGACAGCCTGCATATGGACATGCCCTGCCGGCACCAGGCGCTCCACGCAGCCATGACGGGAATGGCCGAACGCGCCGACCGGCTGGCGGCGGAGACGCGTCAGCTCGCGACGCGGCTTCCCCGTGACGAAGAGGACCTGCTGACGGCCGTGCCCGCCCGCGTCACGGCGCGCAAGCTGCGCCCGGAGACGCTGGGGGACGGCCGCGAGGCGTACGAGGTCCCGCTGCTGCGCTTCCATCTGGCGCAGACGGAAGTACGCGACTTGCTCATGGGCAACCAGCTGTACGGCGACTCCGCGCTGGCCGTGCGCGAGCTCTACCAGAACGCCATGGACGCGTGCCGCTACCGGGCCATGCGCTGGAAGTACCTGCGCCTCAAGGGACGCCAGACACTGGACTGGTCGGGCGAGATCACCATCGTGCAGGGCACGGACGAACGCGGCCGGTACATCGAGTGCCGGGACAACGGCGTCGGCATGAGCAAGGAACAGCTCATGAACACCTTCACCCGGGCCGGTAGCCGCTTCGAGCAGTCACGGACCTTCCGGCGCGAACAGGCGAGCTGGCTGCGGCTGGACCCCTCCCTGCGGCTCTACCCCAACAGCCGGTTCGGCATCGGCGTCTTCAGCTACTTCATGCTGGCCGACGAGATGACGATCGTCACGCGCGCCGTCAGCCCGGAGGGGAAGCCCGCCGAGCACGCCTTGCGCGTCGACATCCCGAGCAGCGGCAGCCTCTTCCGCATCCGGCGGCACGACGACGGCGAGGAGGGGGACGGGCTCCTGGCGGGCGGCACGCGCGTGCGGCTGTACCTGCGGAGCGGGGTGTCGGTGTCGTGTACACAGACCCTGCGCAAGCTGGTCCGGGTGAGCGAGTTCCGCCTGCGCGTCGGCGACGGGACGGGTAGGGAGGAGTCCTGGCTGCCTGGGGTGCTCTACGAAGACGGCAGGCCGAGTGACGGGCAGGAGGGGGTAACAGGTGTCCTGTGGTGGGTGAAGGAAAAGGGCGCCATCCTGTGCGACGGCATTGCGACCGACCAGGCGCCCTTCGGGTACGTCCTCAACCTCACCGGGCCTTACGCCGGCAGACTCAGCACGAACCGCAACAAGCTCCAGGACTACGACAGGGAATGGGCCCGGCACAACTGGCATGAGGGAGCGGCCGGTCTCCCGGAGTGGCCGTGCTTCACCATGAAGTGGCTGTGGGAACTGGAGAGTAAGCAACTTTCCGCTGCCAGAGCTGTGTGGAGCGTACTGCGCGGCAAATCAGTCCGCGTTCGCCACGAGTTCGAGTCGTACGACCTGGATGTCGTCGGCTGGTTCCATCCGGACAAGGCAGTCGTCGACTTCAGGCCGCAGCCGCTCCAGGGTGCGGAAGGCTGGGCGCAACCATGGCGTGCCGGAGCGCTCGGCGTTCGCTACGGGGCCCCGTGGAACTCCAGACCCCTTTCGTTGAACGGCTTCCCGGTTCCCGGCCCGGGGGACGCCAGACTCTTTACGCAGCCGTTGCAGGACTGGCGGGAAGCGATCCTTTGGGCGTACAGCAACCGTCGCACGGTTGCCGAGGCGATGCGTTCCATCCGACGGCTTCGGATCGTTCACCCGAATGTCGCTTCACCTCCCGTCGTTCCCGGAGATCTGACCTGGACGCCGCGCGTACTCGACACGCTGATCGCCGAGGGCCTGTCGGGGGAACTCGGCGCACAGGAATCACGCGGTCTTCCGGCACCGGACAGCAACGATCTCCGTGACCTGATCTGGGTCTCGTACGATACCGGCCGGCCTCTCGGCGAGCTGATGCAGGCGTGCTCACGCTACGCGCCGCTGCTCCGGATACCGGTCCCGGAAGTCCCCGACCGCCTTGAGCGCTATGTGTGCACGCGAGAGGACATCGACCTCCTCTACATCACCCGTGGTGCGGGCTCACGCCGCTCCACTCGGCGTGTCCGGCATCCCTGGGACGTGTGGACAGTGGCGCAGGAGCGCTCGGTGGACCCCCGTGAGGTGCTCGACAGGATGTCCGAGTTCCAATGGCTCGGCTGGTCACCGCCGGCCGATGCGGACGTTTTCGCCTGGACATCAGAAGATCTCGACGTTCTGGAAGTGCTCTGTGAGTACATCACCGTCGAAGCTGACGGCCGGCTGACGTTGCCCTGGGCGGCTACCTTCGCCGTTGCTGCTCAGGGCGTGCCGCAGGAGTGGGAGGGTGAGCTGGACGACGAGGCATGGGAATGGGAGGAGGACGGGACAACGCTATGGATGGCTGAGGAGTGGCTGGCTGGTTGCGCGGCGAGACTGGGTCTGGTCTACGAGCGACGTTTCACAGAAGACGATCCGAAGGGCGATCTTGTCCCGTCGGAAGAGGCGACCCAACTTGTCTCTGACGCTCATTCGAACGGATCTCTTGTGGAGCAGGGCCTCAACCTGGAGGATCTCGCACTCGCGCAGCCGTACAACATGGACTCCGACGACTTCGCCATGGTTGTCGGCGAGTTGCGCCTCGCCGGCATCTCCGTGCCGGAGAACATTGCTCTGCTCTGTGAGTGGAGGGATCTCCCCATGCGTACCCGCTACGTGTTTTCCGGGGAAGACCCCAACTGGGACGGAAACGACTACCCGACTCTGCCCACGGCCCCCGTGTTGATGACCGCTGGAGCGGAACTCAGCGAGTCTCTGGGTGAGATATGGGAACTCGCCAGGCGTGAAGCACCCCGATTCGGTGTTGACGTTCCGCCTCTTCCTGCGGGCCTCCGCGGCTTCACGCCCAGCCGGCACGAACAACTGGCGTTGACAGCCGGAGGCATGGTTGAAGAGGAAGACGGCGACGAACGCTTCGAGACCCCCCGCTGGCACCCCCTCACCGCCGGCGCCCTGGCCCGCTACGCCTTCGCCCGCGGACTGCCCCCGGCGCAGGCCTACGAGCGGCTCGCTCCCTTCCGTGAGATCGGCGCCCTCGTCCCGGAGCTCGCAACGGAGGATGTGAGCCGGCTCCCCCTCACCGTTCCCACCGAACACGACCTGCTCGCTCTGGAGCACGACCACCGCGTTTCCGCGCCCGGCGCGCCCCTCACCCCGCTCGACCTGGTCAGCATCGCGGGCCGGATCGGCGAACCCGTCGCCGAGACCTGGCGGCGCATCGAGCCCTATCTGGTGCTGGAGCCCGAAACCTGCATGCCGCCCGCCCCGGGCGTCGTTCCCCTCTGGCAGGACTTCGCCATCCTCTCCGTTCACCTGGACGGCCTGTTGCCCGCCCTGAGCGGCAGGGTCTCCGCTGATCACGTTGCGTTCGTCGCAGGCGAGGTCGGGGAGAGCGAGCAGTGGGTGTGGCGGCGCCTGGAGAGCTACGCGACGCTGTTCGGCCTGGACCTCGGCGAACGTGACCGACCTGACCGACCTGATGGAGTCCGCTGACCCATGACCCACGACTTCACGACCCCTTACGCCGAAGGCCCCCCGGTGCAGACCTCCGCCCCCTTCACCGTTCGCACCGCGCCCGACGGCCGGGAGGTGGTCGTCGAGGGACTCTGCCCCCGCTGCCAGGGCGCGACCGCCTCCCCGTTCCCCGTCGGTCTGCCCGGCGCCGGCGGCACCAAGGGCGTGCTGTCCCGGCTCCTCGGGCGGACCGCCGGGACGGACGCTGCCGGGGATGTCCTGGCCACTGAAGTGTTCTTCTGCGAGTGCGGCTACGCCCATCCCCAGCAGCCCGCCGACGTCCCGTTCGTCGGGTGCGGCGCCAGTTGGCGCGTCGTCGCCCCGCCGCCGGGCGGCGACGGCGCATGAGCGGCGCGCGGAACGAGCGGCGGTGGGCCGAGCTGGCCCGGGAGCTGGAGTTCACCCAG
Source organism: Streptomyces sp. URMC 127 (assembly GCF_051386535.1). Taxonomy (NCBI): domain Bacteria; kingdom Bacillati; phylum Actinomycetota; class Actinomycetes; order Kitasatosporales; family Streptomycetaceae; genus Streptomyces; species Streptomyces sp. URMC 127. The sequence goes on along the minus strand of NZ_JBPQTW010000118.1, from coordinate 3,120 downwards.
TTGCCCGAGCTGCGCCGGCAGGCGGAAGGATGGCGTACCGGGCTGACCGGGCTGACGGCGCTCATCACCGTGCTGGTCGTACTCAAAGGGCGCGACAACCTCGCGGACCTGCCTCCGGGGGCGCGTATGACCGCCACGGTTCTGCTCGGCTGCGCCTTTCTCGTGCTCGTCACCGGGGCCTTGCTGGCCGTCCGGGCGTCGCACGGGCGGCCGGGCGAGGAGATCGTCCTCGGCGGGCAGGCCCTGCGGCGGTGGACACGGCACGAGGTGGTCCGGGTCGGCAGGGCGCTGAAGGCCGCTGCGGTGTGCAGCGTGCTGGGGGTCGTTCTGGTCGCCGCCGCTGTGGCCACGGCATGGTCCACCGCGGGCGAGCGGGCGGCGGACCTGGTCCGGGTCCGCACGCCCTCGGGCACCGTGTGCGGTGAGCTCCGTGAGGCGGGGGCCGCAGGCGTGAGCGTATGGGTCACGGATGACGGCCGTCGTGAGCTGCGCGTGCTGCCCGCCGGGGCCGGTACGACGATCACGCCCGCCAAGGCCTGCCCGGCAATCTCCTCTTGAGACAGCCGTCCTACGGCGCCCCCCGCAAGCGCACTGCCAGGGCTGCGATGTCGTCGTCCAGGCCCGTGCTGGTGTGGGTGACGAGGTCGCGGTGGAGGGCGTCGAGGAGTTCTCGGGGGCGTTTCGGGGTCTGGTGGCGCATCCAGTCCGTGAGGGGGAAGAAGTCGCCGTTGCGGTCGCGGGCTTCGGTGACGCCGTCGGTGTAGAGGAGCAGCTGGTCCTCGGGGGTGAAGGTGAAGGTGTCGGTGCTGTAGCAGTCGCCGATGAGCCCCGCGAGGTTGAGCAGGGGGGCCGGGTCGGTGGGGCTCAGGACGCGGAGGCCGTCGCGGCCGCGGAGCAGTGGCGGGGGGTGGCCGCAGTTGAGGATCCTGAGCTTGCGGTCGTCGTGGGGGATCTCGACGAGGACGGCGGTGGAGAAGCGCTCGGCCAGGTCGTCCGGGGGGAACGCGGCGTTGTAGCGGGTGCTGCTGGCTTCCAGGCGGCGGGCGATGCCGGCGAGGTCGGGTTCGTCGTAGGCGGCCTCGCGGAAGGAGTTGACCACGGCCGCGGCCGTGCCGACGGCCGGCAGGCCCTTGCCGCGGACGTCGCCGATGAGGAGCCGGACCCCGTACGGCGTGTCGGCCACCTCGTAGAAGTCGCCGCCGATGCGGGCCTCGGCGGCGGCCGCGAGGTAGAGCGATTCGATCTCGACGGCGCCGAAGCGGCGCGGCATGGGGCTCAGGACGACCTGCTGGGCCGCGTCGGCGACGAGGCGGACCTGGAAGAGGGACTGCTCGCGCTGGAGCCGGACGTGGCTTCCGTAGGCGGCGGCGACGGTGACGGCGACGATCCCCGCCACCGTGTACCAGGCTCCCAGGCCGGGGAACACGAGGCTGAGGCCGATCATCAGCAGAAAGCAGACAGTCCCCAGCAGCACCGTGGGGAGCACGGGCCACATGGCGGCGGCGAGGGCGGGCGCCGCGGGGAGGATGCGGCTGAAGGCCATGTCCGGGGGAGTGGCGTACGCCAGGCCGGCGATGACCACGGTCAGGACCACCGGTGACAGCTGAACCGGAGACCACCGGCCCTGCGGGCGACGGGGTCGCGGCTGTCCGGGTTTGACCATGATACGTATCATATCCGGGCAACCTGGATGTATAGGTTTTTTGGTCGTGCGAGGGTTCCGCGCGGCTCGTTTTCGTTCATGGCCGGTTTGCCACCTGCCGCATGCCCCGCCGCGGGTGAGATACAGGTATCCGCGCGTAGACGGGCTGCGGAGGTGTGCGTTCCTGTGCGCCCGTCCGGGGGGTTCGTGAGGAGATCCGGGTGATGACGGGCCGGCGTCCGGCCCTTTGATCCCCTTCTGCCTCGCTCGCCTCACCCGCCACAACGGCAGGCGGCTCGCGCCCTCTTTAACCGTATGGAGGGGATTAAACCCGCTGAATGGGTGAATTAGTGGGTTTATTCAGCTTTGATATCCGGCCTTGATCCACCGACATCCACCGACCCTGGGAGAGCCCTTCATGGTGCCTGCGATGCCCGACGAAGAACGCGAACGATTCCTTGCCGACCTGCACGTCGGGGTGCTGGGCGTCACCGACACCGGTGACGGCCGCGCGCCGCTGCTCGTGCCCGTCTGGTACCGCTACGAGCCCGGCGGTGACGTCGTCGTGCAGACCGGGCGGGACACCGTCAAGGCGCGGCTGCTGCGGGCGGCCGGGCGGTTCAGCCTGTGCGTCCAGGACGAGCGGCCGCCCTACCGCTACGTGAGCGTGGAGGGCCCGGTCACCGCGGTCAACGACCCCGTGGACCCGGTGGAGCGCGATGCCATAGCCCACCGCTACCTCGACCCCGAGGAGGCCCGCGCCTATCTGAAGTCCACCGCCGCGCAGCTCGCCGAAGACGTCACCTTCCGGATGCGCCCGCAGCGCTGGCGCACCGCCAACTTCGCCGCCTTCGCCGCCGAGTTCAGCGAGGCCGACCGGATCGACCGGGACGGGTGAGAGCCGTGAGAACCGAGAGAACCGCCGGTCCCGACGCCACCGAACCCTCTCCGGAAGCGAGCCCGCACTCATGGCAGACCTGCACGCCCCGGCGCACCCCGCTCCCCTTACCCAGGACACCCCGCACACCCCGGACACTCCGCACGGCTACCCCCGGGAGCGCAGCCTCACCGAACTGTTCACGGCCCGGGCGGCCCTGCGCCCGCACGACCTCGCGGCGCGGCACCACGACCGCACCCTGACGTACGGGCAGCTCGCCGCCCGCTCCGACGACTTCGCCGCACGTCTGGCCGCCCACGGCATCGAGCCCGGTTCGCCGGTGGGCGTGTGCGGCAGCCGCTCCCTGGAGGCGCTCGTCGCCTTCCTCGGCATCCTCAAGGCGGGCTGCGCCTACGTGCCGCTCGACGAGGAGCTCCCGCCGGCCCGGCTGCGGGCCATGGCCGAGGACGCCGGCCTGCGCGCGGCCGCCGTCCTCCCCGGCAGCGGGCGGCGCATCCGCGGGCTGCCGACCCGGATCGAGGTCGACGCCGTGGACACCGCGGCGGAGCTCCCGGGTGCCCCCGCACCCGCCACCACGGCC